>NZ_JBFAIA010000011.1:0-108685 GCF_040654455.1 Nonomuraea sp. NPDC050691 | reverse complement strand
GCATCGCCGATGCCTGGCCGCTCGCCCTGGCCGCCATGGTCGGCCTCGACACGGTGCCGCCGCGCATGGCCGCCTTCCGGGAGCACGCGATCGCCATCGCGGCCGCCGTCAACGCCGACGGCGTCGCGCGCGCCCACCCCGACCCGCCGCAGACGCCGATCTTCCACATCCACCTGCCGGCCTCCAGAGCGGCCGTCGAACGGGCCGGGGCGGCCATCCTCGCCGAGCACGGCATCCAGCTCTGGGGACGGGTGCGGTCCGGGCCCGACCCGTCGCGCTGCAGCTTCGAGGTGACCGTGGGCGAGAACGCGATGGAGTTCACCCCGGACGAGGTGGCCGCGCTGGTCCGCGACCTGCTGACCCGCGCGTCGCCGGTGGCCGCGACGCGCTCGCCCGGCTAGCCCCGTTTCCCGTACGGCCTGGCCGAGTCCGGCTTCGCACGAGGCGACCTCCGCTGAAGATCGCTCACATGCCGAGAACGGTGCTAGCGGGGCGGCCGGACCTCACGATGGCGTACAGCCGGCGCGCCGCCCAGCTCGTCCAGCAGGTCCGCGAGCAGCGCGCGGCACTCCTCCAACCGCCGCTTCCCGCCGCGTTCGGCCAGCCGCGACTCCAGCGCCTCGCGGGCCCGCCGGGCTGCCGCCACCGCCTCGCGGCCTCGCCCGGTCAGGTGCACGCGGCGGATGCGGGCGTCGCGCGGGTCGGCCAGACGCTCCACGTAGCCGAGGCGTTCGAGCTCGGTCACGGTCTTGGACGCCGCCTGCTGCGTCACGCCCAGCTTCGGGGCCAGGTCGCCCACTGTGGGGCCGACGTCGCCGACGAGATGCTGGAAGACGTATCCGTGTGCGAACCGCAGGCCGGAGAAGCCCTGCTCCGCCAGGCTCGCCTGCACGACGGAGGCGGCCGCGAATCCGACGAAGAGGGTGAGCGTCCCGGTGTCCAGTTCGCCGGGTTGTACAGGCTGCATGAAGACATTCTGCGGTTGACAACCAAGGTTGTACAAATATGGTTGTGAATATGACGAACCTCCAGCAGCACGCCAACGTGGACCTCGCCGTTCGGTACCACGAGGCGGTGTCCCGAGGCGAGAGCCCCGAGCCGTACTTCCACGAGGACGCCGTGCAGCGCGAGCTGCCCAATGCGCTCTTCCCCGACGGCGCCGTACGCGACCTCGGCGGTCTGCGCGCGGCGGCCGAACGCGGCCGCACGACCATCAAAGAGCAGCGCTTCGAGGTGCTGAACGCGGTCGCAGCCGGCGACCAGGTCGCCCTCGAGGTGCTCTGGACCGGCATACTCGCCGTACCGCTGGGCGACCTGCCGGCCGGCCACACCCTGCGGGCGCACATCGGGACGTTCCTCGAGTTCCGCGACGGCAAGATCGCGGCCCAGCGCAACTACGACTGCTACGAGCGCCTGACCCGCCGCTGACGCCCCGCCACACAGTGGTGGGCCGTGCAGCACGTTCCACACCTTGTCACAACAGCCGCCGCTCCTCCGCCACCCGCCGTCTTCGGCCGGAACCTCTTGGGGAGGAGGGGCCGTACCGGCGGTTCCATGGTGGCGACCTGCGACAGGGCGGCACGTGCGGAGAACGGGGCCGGCCTGTCGCCGCGCCCGCGGCCCGCGGCAGGCGGCGGCTCTTCAGGATGACACCCCGTAGCGGGCGGCGATCGCGGCGGCGCGGTCGCGCAGGGAGTCGCGCAACCACTGCGGGGCCAGGGCCTCCGCGCTCGTGGTGAGCTGCCACAGCGCCCATACGGCGTGTCTCGGGTCTTGGAAGGTCACCTCCAGCCGCAGCCAGCCGTCCGGGTCGGCTTCTTCGGCGCGGACGGCCAGCGCGGTGCCCACCAGGTCCTCCCGCCGCCTCGGATCCACCCGTACCCGCACCGCGACCTGATCGCCGCCGGTCCGGAACCGGGTGCTGCGTTCCTGCCAGGCCCGGTCCAGGTCGACCCGGTCCGGTCGCTGCGCGGGTTCGGCGAGTTCCTTGGCGGCCAGGATCCGGGACAGCCGGTAGGTGCGGTCCGCTCCGGACCTCGTGGCCAGCAGGTAGCCCCGGTCGCGTACGGTGACCAGGCCGATCGGGTCCACCGTGCGCCACTTCGGGGTCTCTCCCACAGCCGCGTAGTGGATCTGCAGCTTGCGTCCGGTGAACACCGCGCGCAGGACCTCGGCCACCACGGCGTCAGGCACCTCCTCGTCGACCAGCCGACGCGAGAGGAGGTCGGTCTCCGGGTCGATGAGCAGTCGCTCGGCCGCCCCGGCGGCGGTGTGCCGATAGCTTTCGGGGAGCGCGTCGACCACCTTGAGCATCGCCGAAGCGAGCGCCGAGCCGAGGCCGAAGGCCTGCGCGCCGCGCCGCGATCCGGCGACCAGCAGGGCGAGGGCCTCGTCGTGGTTCAGTCCGGTGAGCTCGGTCCGGAACCCGGGCAGCAACGCGAAACCGCCGTGCCGGCCGCGTTCGGCGTAGACCGGGACGCCCGCCGCGGACAGCGCCTCGATGTCGCGCAGCACGGTGCGGGTGGACACCTCCAGCTCGCGGGCCAGCGCGGCCGCGGACAGCCGGCCGTGCTGCCGCAGCAGCAGCACCAACGAGACCAACCGGTCGGCGCGCATGCGAAAACTCTACCGAAATACACGACACAGGATGTCGTGATTTGTTGGGAGGCTCATCAGCACGTCCGGCGCGGCCACCGAGCCGATGGGCGTACGTACTCACACTGAATCGAATGGAGCTGATGTGGCGATGGAGCGAACGGCGGTCAACCCGTGGGCGTGGTCGGTGGAGATGGGGTACAACCAGGGTGAGATCGTCTCCGGGCACACCCGGACCCTGTACTGCTCCGGGCAGACCGCGATGAGCGGCGACGGCAAGCCCCAGCACAGCGACGACATGGCGGCGCAGCTGGCGCTGAGCCTCGACAACCTGGAAGCCGTGCTCGGCGAGGCCGGCATGTCCCTCGCCAACCTCGTCCGGCTCAACGTCTACACCACCGACGTCGACCGGCTCTTCGAGCACTACGGCGTGCTGGCGGCGCGGCTGGGCGCCGCCGGGGTGGCACCGTCGACCACGATGCTCGGGGTGACCCGGCTGGCGATCCCCGACCTGATGGTGGAGCTTGAGGGAACCGCCGTCGCGTGATGCGACCTCGCCGCCTCCGGCAGGGGCTGCCGGAGGCGGCACGAGGAGACAGGGAGGTGATCTCCGGTGCTCAGAATGGTGACCATCGGCGTCTACGGCTTCGACGGCGAGTCCTTCCTGCGGCGACTGCGGCACGCGGACGTCCGTCTGCTGCTCGACGTACGCCAGCGCCGCGGTGTCCGGGGACCCGAGTACGCCTGGGCGAACTCACGCCGGCTGCAGGCGGCCCTCGCCCATGCTCGGATCGCCTACGAGCACCACCTCGAGCTCGCCCCGACCACCGAGCTACGCCGGCTCCAATACGCCGAGGACGACCGGCAAGGGGTCGGCAAGCGCTCGCGCCGCGAACTCGCCGCCGAGTACGCCCGCCGCTACACCAGCGAGATCCTCGACGGCGCCGACCTCACGCCGATCGTGTCGGAGCTGCCGGACAGCGGGACCGCGGCGCTGCTCTGTGTCGAGCGCGACCCCGAGGCCTGCCACCGCTCGTTGATCGCCCAGCGGCTGACCGAGCGGCACCACGTCACGATCGAGCACCTGCGCCCGTTGTGACGCGGGAATCCCATGCCTGGGGGTTCGAAGGGGACGAAACGGCGATACCCATGACAGAGCTCCGGCGCGACGGGGGGTCGCGGGAGCGTGTGAGGTGACGACCATGACAGAGCCGATCGTCGTCGGGTTCGACGGTTCAGACTCCTCGCGGCAGGCCCTCGCCTGGGCGGAGCAGGAGGCGGCCATCCGCGACGCCCCGCTGCGCGTCATGCACGCCATGCCGCGATGGTCGCCCGACGTCCTGCTGGTCCCCGAGCCCTCCGGCTGGGAGATCGAGGCGGACAAGGCCGCCCGCGAGAACCTCAATCAGGTGACGGCCGAGATCCGGTCGAGGAGGCCGCGGCTGGAGGTCACCGCGGAGGTGGTCGCGGACAGGCCGGAGGACGCGCTCGTCCATGCCGCCGACGCCGCGCAACTGGTCGTGGTCGGCAGCAGGGGCCGCGGCGGGTTCGCCGAGCTGCTGCTCGGCTCCGTGAGCCGGCACGTGGCCTCCCGCGCGCCGCGGCCCGTGGCGGTCGTCCGGGCGAGACCGACGAGCGAACACGGGGTCATCGTCGTCGGCGTGTCGGGGCAGCCCGGCGAGGAGGCCCTGCTGGAGTACGCCTTCCGCGAGGCGGTGCTCCGGGGGTCCGTCCTGCGCGCCGTCCATGCCTGGACGCATCCCGGCACGGTCGAGCCCTGGACCGTGGAGCCCGTGGTCTTCGACACCGAGGCGGCGGGACGGGACGAGGCGCAGCGGCTGGCGGAGTTCCTCGTCGGACCGGCCGAGAAGTTCCCGGACGTGGACCTCGTCGCGCAGGTGGTGCGTGGTCACCCGGCCAAGGCGCTGGCCGGCGCCTCGGCGGAGGCCGACGTCGTGATCGTGGGGGCCGCGCACGGCGCGACGGGCACCCTGCTCGGCCTCGGCGGCACCGCTCACGCGGTCCTGCACCACGCGCGGGCCCCCGTCATCGTGGTCCGCGCCTGACCGCCACACCACGCGCCTGCCCCGTGGGGCGCTCGCGGCGGTACTTGCCGGGTGCGATGCCGTACCGGCGTTTGAAGGCGTTGGCGAAGGCGAACTCGGAGGTGTAGCCGACGCGGGCGGCCACCTCGGCGAGCGGGGCGTCGCCCGTCCGCAGGAGCTCGGCCGCGATGGTCAGGCGCCACCACGTCAGGTACGTCAGGGGCGGCCTGCCGGCCAGCGCGGTGAAGCGGCGGGAGAAGGCGGCGCGGGACAGGCCGGCTTCGGCGGCGAGGGTCTGGACGGTCCACGGGCGGGCGGGGTCGCGGTGAACGGCCCGCAGGGCGGCGCTGACCGCCGGGTCGGCCAGCGCCCTGGCCCAGCCGGCGCCGCTCTCCTGCGCGGGACGCTCCTCGAACCAGGCGCGCAGGATGAACAGCAGCAGCATGTCGAGCAGGGCGAGCACGACGGTGTCCGCGCCGGGGCGGGGGTCGCCGACCTCGTTGCCGAGCAGGTCGACGGCCGCGCGCAGCTCGGGGTGGCGGCCGGGCCGGGCGGGCAGGTGGATCGTCTCGGGCAGGCCGCGCAGCAGCGGGTGGGTGTGGCGGGGGTCGAGCCGGTAACCGCCGCACAGGGTCACGGTGAGGGGCCCGTCGTGCCCGGCGGAGTCGGAGACGAACAGGTCGGCGTCCTCCAGCGGGTCGCACGCGGGCTCGGCGAGCGGTGTCGAGGGGCTGTCCGCGAGGCCGTACCCGTGGCCGTGGGGGAAGAAGACCACATCGCCGGGCCCGAGCGCGACGGGGACGCCGGAGGGCGGGACGAGCCAGCAGGAGCCCTGCAGGATCACCTGGAAGCCCGCCGATCCGGGCACCGAGGGGAAACGCTGTCCCCACGGGGCCCGCCAGGCGACGCGCGTCGAGCGGGGCCGCCCGGAGCGCATGATCGCGATCGCGTCGCTGAGCACGTCCACCCGGAGAAGCTAACACAAGACGATCGCGTATGAAGCGAAGCCATACGAGCATTGGCCATCTCATTTCCGCCCCCTACGGTTGACGATCAGTAGAGATCACCGAAAGGGAGGCACTGTGATGCAGCGACGGATACTGGTCACCGGGGCGACCGGCACGGTCGGCCGCCACGTGACCCGGCAACTGCTGGAGGCCGGAGCCGGCGTTCGCGCCCTGAGCCGGGAACCGGCCGGTTTCCCGCCCGCCGTCGAGGGCGTGCGCGGGGACCTGACCGTGCCCGATTCCCTGCGCGCCGCCGTCGAAGGCGTCGAGGCGGTGTTCCTGGTCTGGCCGTTCGCCTCGGCCGAAGGGCTGGAGCCGGTGCTGGCGATGGCCGCCCGGCACGCCCGCCGGGTGGTCTACCTGTCGTCGGCGGCCGTCCGCGACCACGAACGGGAGGCCGAGCGGCTGATCGCCCGGTCCGGTATGGAATGGACGGTCCTGCGCCCGCACGCCTTCGCGGCCAACGCCCTGCGCTGGGCCGGGCAGATCCGGGCCGAACGCGTGGTGCGTGAGCCGTACGGCCAGGCCGCCATGTCGCCGGTGCACGAACGGGACATCGCCGCGGTCGCGGTGCGGGCGCTGACCGGGGCCGGGCACGACGGCGCCGTCCACGAGCTGACCGGGCCGCGGTCACTGACCCAGGCCGAGCAGGCGCGCGTCATCGGCGAGGCGATCGGCCGGCCGGTGCGCTGGGAGGAGACCTCCCCGCAGGAGGCGCGGCGGCGCATGCTCTCCCTCGGGTGGCCTCCCGAGGCCGTGGACGGCGTCCTGCGGGCGCAGGCCGAGATGACCGGCGGCCCGGCACCGGTCACCGCCACCGTCGAGCGGGTCACCGGGAGCGCCGCGCGCACGTTCCGCTCCTGGGCCGCCGAGCACGCCCACGCCTTCCGTGCCACCATGCGGGCCGCGCGCATCCACGCCTACGGCGGGCCCGAGCTCATCCGCCACGAGGAGGCGCCGCTGCCGTCGCCCGGTCCCGGCGAGGTGCTCATCCGTGTCGCCGCGACCTCGTTCAACCCGTCGGAGACGGCGCTGCGGTCCGGGATGCTGCGCGCCGTGCTGCCGGTGGCGTTGCCGTACACGCTGGGCTGGGACGTCTCCGGCACGGTCGCGGCGGTCGGCCCCGGCGTGACCGGGTGGGCTCCGGGCGACCGGGTGATCGGCCGGCTGGACCGAGGCGGGGCGGCGGCCGAGTACGTCACCGCCCCGGCGGACGTCCTGGCCGCGGCGCCGTCCGCCATCCCCCTCGCCGACGCCGCGGCCATCCCGGTCGCGGGGCTGACCGCCTGGCAGGCGCTGTTCGAGCACGCCCAGGTGGGCGCGGGCCGGCGCGTGCTGATCAACGGCGCCGGCGGCGGGGTCGGCGGGTTCGCCGTCCAGCTGGCCAAGCACGCGGGCGCGACCGTGATCGCCACGGCCGGGCCGCGCAGCGCCGCCGCGGTACGTTCCCTGGGCGCCGACCAGGTCGTCGACCACACCGCCGAGCCCCTGCCGGGCGGGGTCGACGCCGTGATCAACCTTGCCCCGATCGGCCCGGACGCCGCCGCCTCGCTGGCGGCGCTCGCGCGGCCGGGCGGTGTAGCGGTGTCCATCACCGTCCCCCTCCCCTCCCCCTCCGGCTCCTCAGGGCACTTCGTGACGCGCAACGACCCCGCCCAGCTCTCACGGATCGTCCGCCTGGTCGACGCCGGGGAGCTCACCGTGGACGTCGTCGAGTCCCACCCGCTGACGGAACTGGCCTCCCTCCACCGCAGGAGCGAGACCGGCCGGACCCGAGGCAAGATCATCCTCACCCCCTGACGGGAGCGCGAACCGGCATGGCGAGCGTCGTGCCCGCCTTCCGCGGGCGGCGGGCGGCTTCGCGGCAGGTCTCGCTTCGGTGGTAGGGCTGGCACTACCGCAAGAACGGGCGGCAGCGGGGGTCCGCGCACCCCCTGGCTCTGGCGATGCTGACAAGCGATCACGTATGACCGACTTCGTCAGCATCGGAGACAGATGTGACTGTGGTGGAGGCGTCCCGCCCGCAGCGGGGCAGCGACTTCGCGAGATTGTCGCGCCGCATCGCGGAGGCGGGGCTGCTGGAGCGGCGGCCCGGCTCCTACGCGGTCCGGATCGGACTGGTCGCGACCCTGTTCGCGGGGAGCTGGGCGGTGTTCGCCGTGGTGGGAGACTCCTGGTGGCAGATGCCGGTGGCGGCGCTGCTGGCTGTGGCCTTCGCCCAGGTCACGCTGCTGGCCCACGACCTCGCGCACGGCCAGATCTCCCGGTCGCGCCGCACCGACAGGATCGCGGGGCTGCTGGTCGGCAACCTGGCCGTCGGCCTGAGCTACGGCTGGTGGATGGACAAGCACACCCGCCACCACGCCAACCCCAATCACGAGGACCACGACCCCGACGTCGCGCCGGACATCCTCATCTGGTCGCGGAAGCAGGCCGAGGCCGCGCGCGGGCTGCCGCGGCTGGTCGGGCGCTGGCAGGCGTGGCTGTTCTTCCCGCTGCTCACGCTGGAGGGCGTCAACCTGAAGGTGTCGAGCTTCCGCGCGTTGCGCCGCCCGACGTTGAAGAACCGCCCGGCCGAGGGGCTGCTGCTCGTGGCGCACGTCCTGGCCTACGCCGGTGCGCTGTTCGTGGTGCTGCCGCCGGCCAAGGCGCTGGCCTTCCTGGCCGTCCACCAGGCCCTGTACGGCGTCTACCTGGGCTGCACGTTCGCCCCCAACCACAAGGGCATGCCGGTGCTGACCGCCGAGGACGAGCTGGACTTCCTCCGCCGCCAGGTCCTGACCTCCAGAAATGTCAGCGGCGGGCGGCTCATGGACGTCGCGCTCGGCGGCCTGAACTACCAGATCGAGCATCACCTGTTCCCCGGCATGCCCAGCGCGAACCTGCGCAGGGCCCAGCCCATCGTGCGCGACTACTGCCGCTCGCTGGGCGTCGAATACGCCGAGTGCGGGCTGCTCGCGTCCTGGGGCCAGGCCCTGCGCCACCTGCACGAGGTGGGCCGGCCGCTGCGCCACGCCCGGACCTGACGACCGGTCCGCCCCGTGGCGGACATCGGTTCACCCGGTAAGACGTCGGCTCACCCGGTGACGGGTCTCCACCTCTCACCGAGCGGGAGTCGTCTCGGGGGGCCTGCCTGCCTGGAGGGGAGCCCTGACGCCTTCTCCCCCGGTACTCAGGCGAAGACCTGCTTCGCGGTCGTGATCGCCGTCATGGCCTTCGGCCAGCCGACGTAGAAGGCGAGATGGGTGATCGCCTCGATGAGTTCGGTCTCGGTGACGCCGTTCTCCCTCGCCCGTCCGAGGTGGAAGCGGAGCTGATCGGCGTCGCCGCCGGCGACGAGCGCGGCGACGGTGATCAGGCTGCGGTCGCGGGCGGCCGGCTCGGTGCGATTCCAGACGTCCTCGAACAGGACATCGTCGGTGAGCCGGGCGAGCTTCGGGCGAAATCGCCGATCATGCGGCGTCCGCCGCCGGTCTGCTTGTGCTGCCGGGTCATCGAAGATCTTTTCGTCGGCCGTCCTCCGGCGCACGACGGCGCGGGAAGAAGGACGGCTCGCCCGCGCCGGACGGCCTGTGCTCGGAGTGCCCCCTCCCGCCCCCGCCCCCGCCGCAGGCGCAGGCGCAGGCGCAGGCGCAGGCGGACGAGATTCACCCCATCCAGGTAACCGGCTTCACGCCCGGCCGAACAGGCCCTGCCGTGAGGTGTACTGGCAGTACCCCCTCCCACCGGGCGCGAGACGCACCCAGGTCAGGAGTGGCTGACCGGCCGGCGCGCGACTCGCGCTCATCGTCGTCTAGGGTGCCCGTGCATGGAGGAGCTGTTCGGCGGCGCCGCGCCGTACTACGCCAGATACCGCCCCGCGTACGGGGAGGCGGCGATCGAGCACCTGGCCGGAGCGCTCGGCGCGGCCAGCCGGGTGCTGGATCTGGGCTGCGGTCCGGGGACGATCGCGATCCCGCTCGCCCGCCGGGTGAGGGCGGTGCTCGCCGTGGACCCGGCGGAGGAGATGCTGGCCGAGGGCCGCCGCCTGGCCGCCGGCGCCGCTGCCATCACGTGGCTGCGCGGCGACTCGACCACGCTGCGCGCCCTGCCGCCGTTCGACCACGTGGTGATGGGCAGGTCGTTCCACTGGATGGACCGCAGGGCGGTGCTGGCGGACCTGGACGAACTGCTGCCGCCCCGCGGCGCGGTGGCGCTGCTCGGCCCGGTCAGGCAGCCGGGGGAGCCGTGGCAACCGAACGCCCAGCCATGGCAGCGGGTCGAGCGGCGGGTATGTGCGGACTTCGGTCTCGGCATACGCGCGGCGGCCGCCTCCTTCCACGCCACCGCCGAGTCCCACCGCGATCTCCTGGCCGCCTCACCGTTCAACCACCTGGAGTCGCGGACGTTCACGCGCCGGCTGACCTGGGACGTGGACGGGCTGGTCGGGCTCCAGCTCTCCTACTCCTACAGCTCCCCCGCCGCGCTCGGCGACCGGCTGCACGCCTTCGTCGAGGCGCTCCGCGGGGCGCTGCTCGCCGACAATCCGGCAGGGCGGTGGGAGCAGGAACTGGTGACCGAGGTGCTGATCGCCAGACGAACGGGCCGCCGGCCGGCCGATCCCCGGTGAGCGGTCGGCGACTCGCGATCACCGCAGGCCGGGACACCTGAGGGCCATGCCCATGGCGGTGGCCGGCTGCTTATTCGATGGAGGCGCCGTCCTGCCGTTTGTACAGTGAATCCAGCCGGGAGCGGGCGTCAGGGGAGGGATCGTGCGGGTGCACTATCCGCGTACCCCTCACCTGCCCTGGTCGCCCGGCGCGACCTCGGACGACGTCCGCGCGCGGGACCTGTCCGGGCTGCGCGGGCGCGAGGTCGTGGTCACGGAGAAGCTCGACGGCGAGAACACCACCTTGTACGCGGACGGGATGCACGCCCGGTCGCCGGACTCGGCCCACCATCCCTCCCGGGCGTGGGTCAAGGGACTGCAGGGGCGGATCGGCAGGCGCATCCCGGCGGGGTGGCGGGTGTGCGGGGAGAACATGTTCGCCCGGCACTCCATCGCGTACCAGGGACTGGAGAGCTGGTTCTACGGGTTCTCGGTCTGGGACGGCGATCGATGCCTGCACTGGGACCGCACGGCCGCCTTCCTGCGTGAGCTGGGGATTCCGGTGCCGCCGGTGCTGTGGCGCGGCGTCTTCGACGAGCGGGCGCTGCGGGCGCTGCGGCTGGACCCGGAGCGTCAGGAGGGCTACGTGGTGCGGGCCGCCGAGGAGTTCGGGCGGGAGGAGTTCGCGGGACGGGTGGCCAAGTGGGTGCGCCGGGAGCACGTCCGGACCGGCACCCACTGGATGCACACCACCGTCGTGCCGAACGCTCTCGGCCCGGGTGCGGCCCTCTGGTCGGTGCGCTCGGGCGCGGAGCCCGATCCGAACGCGCTGCAGGCCGCGGTGGGCATCCCCCGGGCCGAAGCGGGAGCCCCGGAGGCGGTGGCCGAGGTGTCGGCCCGGCTGGAAGTGATCGGGCGGTACGGGGACGCCCGGCTGGCGGGCGTGCTGGCCGCGGCGCTGTCCTCCATGCCGCGAGCCCGGCTGGCGGCCCGGCTGGCGAGGCCACTGGGCATGCGGCTGGCGCGGCGGGTCGGGGACCTGGTCGGGCTGCACGGCGCGCTGCGCCGGCCGTACCCGGACGAGCAGCGGCGTGCCGGACTGGGGCGCATGGCGTTGGCCGCCGACCTGGGCGTGCTGCACGCCGTGGCGGCGGCCGTGCCGGCGGGGCGCGCGGACGATGAGGCCGGCCGGGAACGTGAGCAGGTCGAATGGTCGGCCCTGCACGCCGAGGACGCCGGGCTGCTCGGGCCGAGCCCGCTGGAGCCGTTACGGGCCGGTCTGCGCGAGGCCCTGGCCGGTCTCGGCGAGGAGGCGGCCGATCGGTGCTGGGCGGAGGCGCGCGACGCCTGGGCCGGGGGAAGGATCGCCACCGTCGAGGAGGCCGTGGCGATGACCTGGCGGTGGCGATCGAGGAGGTTCCCCCGGCTGGTGCAGCTGGCCGGACCGTCGGGCAGCGGGAAGAGCACGTTCGCGGCCGGCCTGCCGGGGGTCGACGCGTACCTGTCGCTGGACGACCTGCGTGACGCCCGAGGGTCGCGGGCGGACCAGCGGGCCAACCGGGACGTGCTCGGCGAGGCACTGGACCGGCTCGACGCCGCCCTGGCCGCCGGTGGCACCGTGGTGTGGGACGCCACCTCGCTCAACCAGCACCAGCGTTCCCTGGTCCACGCCGTGGCGCGCCGCCGCGACGCGCTGACGACGTACGCGGTCACGCTGGTGGAGGAGGACGAGCTGCACCGGCGCAACGCCGGCCGCGCCCATCCGGTGCCCTCGCACGTGCTGGCCGCGCAGTGGCGCCGGTATGTCCCGCCTTATCCTGGCCAGGCCCACCGCACCTGGTACATCGGGGCGCGCGGAACCGTCGATGACGTGGACGGCGCCTTGGACGGGGAGGAGGCGTGATGCGTACCAGTGAGGAGATCTACCACCGGATTCGCTGGGACCCGCGGTTCGACCCGTCCCGTTTCGTCCTGGGAGTCGGCCAGCGGAACGCCGGCCCCGAGCGCGTCGCGCTGCCCGCCTTCACCCCGGGAGGCGACATCCCCTGGCACCGGGTGCTGTTCGTCGAGGCGGACGGCGAGCTGGTCTGGGACCGCGCCACAGGCCTGGACCGCGTCGACACCTGCGAGGCCGGCCGGGCGCGGGACCCGCGCCGGCTGCGGTCGCCGTTCTTCACGGCCAGAACCCCGCACGCCTGGGATCCGGCCGGCGGGTGGCGCCCCGCGGCAGGGCACGATCCGGCCGGCGGATGGGGCCCCGCCCCAGCGCGCGCGCACGCCGGTCACGCGGCCGCGCATGTGCTGACGTGGAACACGCTGTGGGACCGCTACGACAGCGACCTCATCGACACCGCCCGCCGCCGCCCCCTGCTCCTCGCCGCCCTCGAGGAGGCCGGCGCGGACGTCATCGCCCTGCAGGAGGTCGAGCCCGCGCTGGTGTCCATGCTGCTGGCCGCCCGATGGGTACGCGCCGGTTACACGCTCGGCACCGACCCGTACGGCCCGGACGTCCAGGACAGCGGCCTCCTGCTGCTCAGCCGGCTGCCCGTACGCGAGGCGGCCCGGCACGAGCTCGGCCCGCACAAGGCGGTGGCCGCCATCGTCGTGGACACCGCCACGGGCCCCCTCGTCGTCGCCGCCACCCACCTGACCAGCGATCATTCCAGCGACGGCGCGGCCAGGCGGCGGGCCGAGCTGGCCGGGATCGCCGAAGGGCTGGCCGGCGTTGACGCCGATCTGGTCCTGCTGGGCGACTTCAACGACGGCACCGACACCCCCGCGTCCGCGCTCGGCCTCCGCGACGCCTGGACGGAGGCGTACGGACCCGACCAAACCCCCACCTTCGACCCGAACGCCAACCCGCTGGCGGCGCTCTCCTCCCGATCCGGCCGGGCCGCGCGCCTGGACCGGATCCTGCTCCGGGGCCGGCCTCGCGTGGTCTCGGCGGCTCTGCGGGGCGACACGCCCACCCCCGAGGGGCTGTACATCTCCGACCACTACGGGGTGGAGGCAGTTCTTGACGTCTCCGGTGAGGGGGCAGTTCTTGACGTCTCCGGTGAGGAGGCCGGCGGCGCGCTCGACGTGCCGCCGACGGCGCGGACGGCGGTGGCGTGGATACCGCCGCAGGAGCTGTGGCCGCCGATCCAGGACGTCCGCCGCGCGCACGATCCGCAGATCGGCCGCTGGCCGCCGCACGTCAACCTGCTCTTCGGCTTCGTGCCGGAGTCGGCGTTCGAGGCGGCGGCGCCGTTGCTGGCCGCGGCGGCGGCCGAAACCGAGGCCTTCACGGCCAGGTTGGAGGGCGTGCGTACGTTCCGGCATCGCGACCACGTGACCGCCTGGCTCGACCCGGCCGCCGGCGACCCGGCGCCCTGGGCGCGCCTGCGTCACGCGCTCGAACGGCGCTTCCCCCGCTGCGAGGGACGCCCCGAAGGCTTCACCCCGCACCTGACCCTCGGCCGTACCGAGGACGCGATCCGCCTGACCGCGATGACGGCGCGGGTGGGAGAGCTGGTGCTGCTGTCGCGCCGCGCGGACGAGCCGATGCGCCCCCGAGCCCGGGTCGCGCTGGGCACAGGTGAGATCCACTGGCTCCCCGAGCCGGCTGGAACCGGTTCCCAGGGGCGGGCGGACCGGGCGGGCCTGGCGGCGGACGTGGCGCGGCGGCTGGAGGAGGCGCTGGCACCGGGGATCGTGCATGTCGCCGGATCCCGGCGCATGGGCTGCGAGCTTCCGGACGCGGACCTGGACCTGGTGGCGGCGCTGGCCGGCGAACCGGACATGGACGAGGTGGAAGCCCGGGTGCGCGCGGCGCTGCCCGGCGCGGCCCGGCTGCGCCAGGTGATCGGCGCCCGGGTGCCAGGCCTGCGGTTCCGCTCGGCCGAACTGGACGTGGACCTGACCGTGGTGCCCACCGGCTCCCTCTCGCCCGGGCAAGCGGCGGCCGGCAGCGCCGAGCTCGGCCAGGCGGCGGCGATCGCCATGAGCGCGGTCAGTGACGCGGACGCGATCCGCGCAGCCGTCGGTCACCACCACGCCCGTTTCGCCCGCCTCGCCAGGCAGGTGAAGGCGTGGGCGCGGGCACGCGGCCTGGCCTCCGCCCCGTTCGGCGGTCTCCCCGGTCTGGCCTGGACGGTCATGGCCGCGCGCACCGCGCGCGACAGCGGCGACCTGCCCGCCGACGATCTGCCGGGCCTGTTCTTCAGTACGTGGGCCGCCTGGAACTGGCGGGACCCGATCGCCCTCGACCCCGCCCCGGCCCCTCCGGAATCGGCCCCGCTCGTGGTGATGACGCCCAGCGCTCCCGTACGCAACTGCGCTCGCCAGGTCACTCCCGGCTACCTGGACCTGCTCAGCCAGGAGCTCTACCGGGCTTGGGAGCTCACGGAGAACGGCCGGTCCGCGGAGCTGCCCGCCCCGCCGCCCCTCCACCGCCGTCACGCGGCCTGGGCGGCGGTGACCGTGCGCTCCGACCGCCCCGAGGAGCTCGACGCGGCGCTCGGCCGCGTCAGAGGACGGATGCTGGAGCTGCTCACCGCGCTGGAAGAGGCCGGGGTGCCGGACGTCCACGCCTGGCCGCGCCCGTTCGAGAGCGGCCCCCGGCAGTCCCGGTACGCGATCGGCCTGGGCCGCACACCCCCGCAGCGCGCGCGGCTCGGCGAGATCACCGGCCGATGGGCCAGGGACCTGCCCGGCGTCACCGTCGAACGGGTCGAGTGCGGCGCCGTGCCGACCTTGAGCTGACCTCCGGGATCCTCGCCCACGTGAGCGGTCAGGTGTCGAAGCCGCGGCGGGCGGCTTCGATGTGACCGAAGTACTGGTGGGTCCAGCCGCAGATCAAGTCGACCGTCGCCCGCAAGGCCTGGCCCGGCTCGGTGAGGGTGTACTCGACCCGTGGCGGCACGGTGGGATGCACCTTCCGCTCGGCCAGGCCGTTGCGCTCCAGCATGCGCAGGTTCTGGGTGAGCATCTTGTGGCTGATGCCCTCGACCTCGTCCCGCAGCTCGCTGAAGCGCAGGGTGCGCTCACCGAGAGCCTCGATGATCAGCAACGCCCACTTGTTGGCGACATCCGAGAAGATCTCCCGCGCCAGAGAGTCCGCGCGCCTCAGATCCGCCTCATCGGACGAGCCGCTGAACTGCTTGGTCACCATCTGGTTCCCCAGTCACTGAAAAGTGCGTTCTTCCACGTCAGCGACCACTCTCTTATGGTTTCTGAGTAACCGCAAGAGACCACGGGTGGTCTGACAGGAGTTCTCATGACCGTTTCGCTCATCAACCCCGACAAGCATGTCCGAGTCCCGCTCTACCACCACGTCGCGGTGGCGACGGGTACCAGGCAGGTCCACATCGCGGGACAAGTCGCCTGGGACGAGAACGGCGAGCTCGTGGCACCGGGCGACCTCACCGGACAGGTGGCCCAGGTCTACCGCAACGTCGCCAAGGCGCTCGACGCGGCAGGGGCGACGTTCCACGACGTCGTCCGCTTCACCTGGTACGCCGCAGGCTGGAAGAGAGAGATGTACGACGCCTTCAAGGCGGGGATCGACCAGGCGGCCCTCGAGTTCGACCTCGCCACGCCGCCGGCCGCGCTGATCGGGGTCGACGTCCTCTTCGAGCCCGGCATTCTTGTCGAAGCCGAGGTCACCGCAATCGTCGATGAGGAGCGTGTGTCGGACTTCCAGCAGTGAGAGGAAGCCGGCGTCACTGACACGCCGCTGACCGCGGCACGACGCGACCTTGCGGAGAACCGCCGGATCCGGTCTCGCGCGTAGTAAACAAATCAGGCGACTTCGGCGTCTCAAATCACCGGGCCTCGCAAAGGCGTGGCGCTGCCGATCGCGGTGATCGCCTTGACGACTGTGATCGGTTCAGCCATGCCTGCCCGCGCAGAGAACCGGACGCCGGCTACGACGAGCATGGCCGCGAACGTGGCCATGAAAACAGCCATCCCCAAGGGTTTCCTGCTGTATGAGAGCAGGGCGACGAGGAAGAGACTGGAAAAGAAGGTCGTCCGCACGCGCATGCGATGGACGGCCAGTGACCGCCTGAGGGCGCCGTTGCTGATCGACCCTTGTGCCACCGGGAAGCAGACCGACCAGGGCCGCCGGTCCGCACGTACCATCACGGGGCGTTCGGTGATGTGGGACGGTGATTACTCCGAACAGCTGATCGTCTACCGGAATGAGATGGCCGCACGCGTGGCCGTGACGGGCCTGCGCTCGGATCTGCGCCGGTGTGCCAAGCGAAGCCGCCACAACTTCACCTACCAGGTGAAGGACATGCGGATCGGGGATGAGGCGTTCATGGTGGATATGTTCGAAGTCGCCTCGACAGAGGGAGCCACCGTCATGCGACAAGGAAGGACCGTGGCCATCTACGCCCTTCCCCGCGAACGGGCGGACGATCCTCCGCAGTGGAGGGAGACAGAGTACGGCGGGCTCGAGGCCGGGAAGATGGCGAACAAACTCGCTGACACTCCTCTTTGAGCGCCTGTCTCTGATGGATCAGCGTCAGTCGCAGACGTGGCGAGAGTGGGCCCGGCGATGAATCCCCTCGGCCTGTCCGCCTGAGCCACCCTTCAACGGGTGGATCGGCATGGTCGAGGTGGAAGGACGGGTCCTCATGCTGCAAGCGGTTAGCGGGACGGTTTCCACGGAATGCCTCAAGGCCGATGAAACCGAAGCGGCCGAGTCCAAGACGAGCGTGCGGGTCCGTGTGATGCTTCGCGACGTCTGCCCGCGACGCGAGCGCACGCTGCTGGAGAAGTGGCGGGACGAGTTGTGGCCGCCATCGTCCATCGGGACCGGCGGAGTTGTTGTCGCGCCCGTCACGCTCGACCGGCCCCTGGGGCGCCGGAAGGTCGTCGACGAGGAAGGCCGCGAGATCCGGGTCTGCCCGATCATGGGCTCGCCGTTCAAGACCATGCAACACTGCCTGAAGTAGGGCGATGCCCGTTGGGTGGTCGATGGATGCGCCTCCTGGGGCAGCTCGGGTACCGCCGGCGGGGTCAGTCCGGGAGTTCGTCCAGGATTGTGGCGATGGCCCGGAAGTGGCCCGAGCGCCAGCCGCTGCCCATGATGCGGCGCGACAACTGCTGTGTGGCGTCGTCCGGGTCGAAGCCCTCGTGGTCCAGGAACAGCCGCGTGCCCGTGCCTTCCGGCTCCAGGCGCCAGGTGACCGTCCAGTCGGCGTTCCTGCCGCCGCGCCAGCTGATGCGCAGCAGGCGTTCCCGTACGACCTCCAGCACCTCACAGTGCACGATCCCGTCGAAGCCCACGGCCTCCATGGGCTTGGTGGTGTAGGTGAAGCGGTGTCCCACCACGGGCTTGAAGTCGTTCGGCATGAGCCAGCGGGCCATCAGACCCGGGTCGGTGATCGCGCGCCACACCTTGGCGGGCGGGTGGGCGAGGAACTGGTCCAGGTGGATGGAGCGCAGGTCGTCGTCCACGTCGGCGGCGCCAGGTGGTGTCCGGTCAGACATGGGGTTGTTCACCGTTCCTTTCGTGCGGGTCGTCGAGATCGTCCAGGTCGTCCAGGAGGGTGCTGAGGGCGGCCAGGCGTTCGCTCCAGAACCGCTCGTACGGAGTGAGCCACTCGCGGAGCTCCATGAGCGGGCCCGCCTCCAGCCGGTAGTGCCGCTCGCGCCCGACGCGGGTCTCGGCCACGAGGCCCGCGTCCTTGAGGACCTTCAGGTGCTCCGAGACGCTCGGCCGGCTCATGTCGAAGCGCACGGCCAGCCGCCCCGCCGGCTGCGCGCCCTCGTCCAGCAGCAGGCGCAGCAGCCGTCGCCTGGCCGGGCTGGCCAGGGCGGCGAAGACGTGGTCGGCCGTCACGCCGACGTCACCACGAACCCGTTGCCGTCGGGGTCCTTGAACAACAGCTGCCGCCCCCACGGCTCGTCGGTGGGCCCCTCGCAGTCGGCGCCGTGCTCGCGCAGCCGGGCGGCCAGTTCGTCGAGGCCGGGCGAGGCGACCACGAGGCCGCCGATCGGCGCCATGCGGGGGAACCACGAGGCGAGCAGCAGGGCGGTCTCGCCGCCCTTGGGTGCCACGGTCAGCCACCGGCCCAGGGGGAACGGGTTGTCGGCGCGGACCTCCATGCCGAGGACGCCGGTGTAGAAGGCGAGGGCGCGCTCCTGGTCGGAGACGGGCACGGTCACGGTGAGGATCGAGGAGATGTCCATGTCGGCCACTATATGTAGGAAAATTCCTACATATCAACCGCAGCCTCGGAATTGGGGTAGGCGATCGAGGGCCGCAGGTCCCGGGGGGCGGTTCTGAGGTTCGCCGAAGGTCGGCGAGTCGCAGGTCGCGGGCCAGGGGATCGCGGGCCGGGGGCCGGGGGTCGCGGATCCGGGGTCGCGCGGGCCTGGAGGCTCGGGCCGGGGGCTCGGATCGCGGGCCGGGGGCTCGGGGCGCGCGGGGTCCGTAGGCCCGGGGGCGTGGGTCCGAGGTTCGGGGTGAGGGGGTCGCCGGGGTTGGGGTTGGAGGTCGGAGGGGGCGCCGGATGGGGGGTGGGGGATCAGGGAGAACCCCGATGGGCCGCCGGGGGCCCGGCCCGTACACTTGACGCATGCTGATCGACGACTACGTGGCCGATCTGAGCAGGGCGCTGGCCGGACCGGCCGGCCCCAAGCGCGATCTGGTCGTCGAGGCACGCGACAGCCTGGCGGACGCCGCCGACGCCTTGGAGGCGGAGGGGTTCGACCGCGCCGAGGCCGAGCGGGTGGCCGTGACCGAGTTCGGCGAGGTGTCGGAGATCGCCCCGTGCTTCCAGGACGAGCTGACCGCGGCGGCGGGCCGGCGGCTGGCGGCGCTGCTCTTCCTCAGCCTGCCGGTGGGTGTGCTCATCTGGTCGGTGATCTGGCAGAACTTCCCCGGCTACGGCGTCGCCTGGGAGGAGCGGCCCTTCTGGTACGGCTCGGTCGCGCGCCTGCTCGACTACGTGCAGGCCGGGGTCGGCGTGTACGGCGGGCTGGCGCTGGTGGCGCTCACCCGCGGCGGCCGGTGGATCCGCCGCCCCAGGCTCGTCACCCGCTCGCTCGGGTTGACCGTGATGATCGCGCTGCCCGTGTGCGGGCTGCTGAGCTCGGTGCTCACCGTCACGGCCGGGCTGCCACGCAGCTTCGACCACCTGCCGCCGGTCGTGCTGGCCGAGTTGACGACGTCGGCCTTCTGGGCGCTGCAGTTGTACGGCGCCACCCGCTGCCTGTGCATCACCCGTACGACCGCCGCCCTGGCCTGATCCGGCGGCGCGCACCTGCCGCACCCCGCCGGACGCACGGACGCACGGAGGAGGGTCAGGGGGAATTCGGTCCGGGGTGCAGGACGCTGCCGATGGCGCTGGTGAACTCGCGCCAGGCCGACCGCTCCCCCTCCAGTTGCCTGCGCCCGGAGTCGGTGAGCCGGTAGGTGCGGCGCTTGCGCCCGCCGACCGTGGCCCACTCGCTGGACAGGTGACCGATGCGCTCCAGCCTGCGCAGCGCCGGGTACACCGTGCCCGTCGGCACGGACAGCGCACCCCCGCTCCGTTCCTGCAGCGCCTCGATGATGGCGTAACCGTGCAGCGGCCCGGCCTCGACCACGGACAGCAGGAGAGCGTCCATGTGGCCGCGGAGCGCGTCGGGGTTCATGCCCTCGATCCTAGGCAACCGTGCATCATGTAGGCAGTCTACATGTAGGCTCTCTATATGTAGGTAGCCTCAATAAAGGAGTTGACGCGCATGGACGCGCTGGACCTGGCGCGGACGCAGTTCGCGGTGACGGGAAGCCTCCACTTCCTGTTCGTCCTGCTCACCCTCGGGCTGGCGCCGCTGGTGGCGATCATGCACACCCGCTGGACGCGGTCCGGCACGGCCGAGCACGAGCGGACGGTCCGGTTCTGGGGACAGGTCTACGTCACCAACTACGCGGTGGGCATCGTGACCGGCCTGGTGATGGAGTTCCAGTTCGGGCTGTCGTGGAGCGGGCTGTCCCGCTACGCCGGAGACGTGTTCGGCGCTCCCCTGGCCATGGAGACGCTCGTCGCCTTCTTCCTGGAGTCCACGTTCCTCGGCCTGTGGATCTTCGGCTGGGGCCGGCTGCCGAAGTGGCTCCACCTGGCCTGCATCTGGGCCGTGACGCTCACCGCGTACGCCAGCGCCTGGTTCATCATGGCCGCCAACTCCTTCCTCCAGAACCCCGCCGGCGCCGTCGAGCGCGGCGGCCGCATGGAGCTCATCGACGCCGCGGCCCTGTTCACGAACAAGACCCTGGTGTTCTCCTTCCCGCACGTGATCAGCGCGGGCCTGTTCACGGCCGGCATGGTGCTGGTCGGCGCGAGCGCCTACCGGCTGCGCCGCGGCGGCGAGGACGCCGCGTTCTTCACCCGCTCGATGCGCACCGGCGTCGTCACGGCCGCCATCGGCATCACGCTGACCGTCGGCTACGGGTACGCGCAGTTCGGCGGCATCCAGGAGGGCAAGTTCGACGGCGACACCATGGCCGGCCTGCCCCTCGCCCTCATGATGGAGATCGGCAACCTGGTCTTCTTCGTCGCGGTGTTCCTCATGCTGCCGCTGGTGCGTTTCCTGCCGCGCTGGCGGTGGACGCATCGGTTCCTCATGTTCCTGACGCCCGTCCCGTTCGTCCTGGCCATCTGCGGCTGGCTGGCCAGGGAGCTGGGACGCCAGCCCTGGATGGTCTGGAAGAAGCTGACCGTGGCCGACGCCATGTCCCCCGGCCTGACCCCCGGCATGATCACCGCCTCGCTCGTGGGCTTCACCGCCGTCCTGGGGCTGCTCGCCCTGACCGACTACGCGCTCATCGCCCGGCTGATCCGCCGGGGCCCGCGCGACCTCGACCTGGGCGCCGCCGAGGAGCGGCCCGCCCCCGCGCTGAGCTACTAGGAGTCCCCCGTCATGGAACTGATCTGGTACGCCGTCTTCACGCTGCTCCTGTCCGGCTACTTCGCGCTGGAGGGCTTCGACCTCGGCGTGGGGCTGCTCATGCCGGTGATCGGCCGGACCCAGGAGACCCGCGACCGCATGGTCGCCGCCATGGCGCCCTTCGTGCTGGCCAACGAGGTGTGGCTGGTCGCCGTCGCCGGCACGCTCTTCGGCGTCTACCCGCACCTGGAGGGCGAGGCGCTGTTCGGGCTCTACCCGCTGGTGGTGGCCATGCTGCTGTCGTGGGTCGTCCGCGACGCCGGGCTGTGGTTCCGGCGCCGGATCGACGGGCCGGGCTGGCGGCGGTTCTGGGACGTGATGATCACGGCCGGGTCGCTGGGGCTGTCGTTCGGCTGGGGCGTCGCGTTGTACGCCGCCGCCACGGGCTTCGGCTCCTCGCTGCTGCACCCGATGGGGCTGCTCCTGGGCGTGGTGGTCACGCTGCTGCTCGCCTGGCACGGCTGGACGTTCCTCGGCTGGCGGGCGCCCGAGGCCGCCGGCATCACCCGCACCGGGCGGGCCCTCGCCCTGTCGGGACTGGCCGCCGCCCTGCCCGCGCTCTCCGTGCTCGGCGGCGCCCTGCCGTACCTGCTGGCCCAGAGCGCCCCGGCGTCCACCCTCGGTGTGATGGGTGTCATGGTGCTGCCGTTCGCGCCCGTCATGGTACTCGCGCAAGTATGGGTGTGGCGGTTCTTCCGGCCCGGGAGAAGCGCCGTCCGGACCCCCTCGTTCTTCTGAGGACACGTGCATCGAGATCTCCTCCGGCTCATGCGGGCCGAGCGGTCGGTACGCCGTCACCTGACCGTCACCCTCGCGGCCGCGGTCGTCGCCGGCCTGCTCGTGCTGGTGCAGGCCGAACTGCTGGCCGGCGTGCTGTCGGGCAGGTTCGCCGCGACCGCGCTGGCCGGCCTCGTCGCCGTGGTGGCGCTGCGCGCCCTGCTGGCGTGGACGCAGGGCGCCTTCGCCGGGCGCACCGCGACCGGTGTGAAGTCCGCCCTGCGGCGGCGGCTGCTGGAACGGCTCCAGGAGCTCGGCCCCGCCCGGCTGAGCGGCCACCGCTCCGGCGAACTGGTGACGCTCGCCGGCCGCGGCCTCGACCGGCTCGACGCCTACCTGACCGGCTACCTGCCCGCGGTGGCCGTCGCCGGGGTGGTGCCGGTGGCGGTGCTGGTCCGGCTGTTCGCCGCCGACCTGGCGAGCGCGTTGATCGTCCTGGTCACGCTGCCGCTGATCCCGGTCTTCGGCGCGCTGGTCGGCATGACGACCAAGGCGGTCACCGAGCGGCAGTTCCACGCGCTGTCCCGGCTCGGCGGGCACTTCCTCGACGTGGTGCGCGGCCTGCCGACGCTGCGTGCGTTCGGCCGGGCCCGCTACCAGGCGACGGTCATCCGGCAGGTCGCCGACGCCCACCGCGGGGCCACCATGCGGACGCTGCGGGTGGCGTTCCTGTCGTCGCTGGTGCTGGAGCTGTGCGCGTCGCTGTCGCTGGCGCTGGTGGCGGTGCCGATCGGGCTGCGGCTGCTGGGCGGGACGCTGGACCTGACGACCGCGCTGCTGGTGCTGCTGCTGGCGCCCGAGGCGTACCTGCCGCTGCGCGCGATGGGCACGCGCTTCCACGCCTCGATGGAGGGGGTCGCGGCGGCCGACGCGGCCTTCGCCGTCCTGGACCGGGCCGCCGGCCCCGAGCCCAAGATCGCGGCAACGGCCGAGCAGGGGGCCGGGGCGCCGCGGATCGAGCTGGAGAACGTCACCGTGCGCTACCCCGGCCGGGACGACGCGGCCCTGTCCGGTGTGTCCCTCACCATCGAGCCGGGCGAGCGGGTCGCGCTCGTCGGCGAGAGCGGCGGCGGCAAGAGCACGCTGCTCCACCTGCTCCTCCGCTTCGTCGAGCCGTCCGAGGGCCGGGTCCTCGTCGACGGGACCGACCTGCGCGACCTCGACCCGCGCGCGTGGCGCGACCGGCTGGCGTTCGTGCCGCAGCGGCCCCACCTGTTCGCGACGTCCGTGGCCGGAAACATCCGGCTGGGCGCCCCCGAGGCGACCCTCGACGAGGTGCGCCGGGCCGCCGCGGCGGCGCGCGCCGACGAGTTCGTCGAACGGCTCCCCGGCGGCTACGACACCCCGGTGGGCGAGCGCGGCGCCAACCTGTCGGCCGGCCAGCGGCAGCGTGTCGCGCTGGCCCGGGCCTTCTGCCGTCCGCACGCCCCGGTGCTGCTGCTGGACGAGCCGACCGCCCGGCTCGACGGGCGCAGCGAGGCCGCGGTGGTGGCCGCGACGGCCGAGCTGAGCGAGGGCCGCACGGCAGTCATCGTCGCGCACCGGCCCGCGATGATCGAGCTGGCGGACCGGGTCGTCCGCCTGCACGAGGGCCGCGTGATCTCCGAAACCGGCACCGCTGCCCCGCCCTGTCCGGTAGGGACCGGCGGCGACGCGGCTGTACATGCCGGTGGGCAGGACCACGGAGGTGACCGATGAACCGGCGGATGGGACTCCGGCTGACCTGGGCCGTCCTGGCCGGAGCCGGCGCCGACCTGGCCGGGCTGGGCCTGATCGCCGCGGCCGCGTGGCTGATCACCCGGGCCGCCGAGCAGCCGCCGCTGGCCGCGCTGAGCGTGGCGATCGTGGCCACGCGGGCGTTCGCCACCGGCAAGGGCGTCCTGCGGTACGCCGAACGCCTCACCGGCCACGACGTGGCCCTGCGCGCCCAGGCGGGCACCCGCGAGGAGCTGTACGAGGCGCTGATCCCGCCGCGCCCGCCGCAGCACGGCGGCGCCGACCTGCTGAGCCGCATGGTGGACGACACCGAGGCGGTCCAGGACCTGCTCGTGCGCGCCCTGCTCCCGGCCGCCGCCGCGGCGCTGACCGGTCTGGCCGCGGTCGTCGTCGGGCTGTTCGTGCTGCCCGTGACGGCGCTGGTGCTGGCCGCCGGGCTGACCGTGGCCGGCGTGCTGCTGCCCGCCCTCACCGCCGCCGCCGCACGCCGCTGGTCGGCCCGGATCGCCCCGGCGCGGGCCGCGCTGGCGGGGTCGGTGGCGGACCTGGTCCACGGCTCGGCCGACCTGGCCGCGTACGGGGCGGAGGACCGGGCGCTGACGACGGCGCTCGCCGCGGACGAGGACCTGGCGGCGCTCGAACGGCGTCAGGCCCGGGTCCACGCCGTCGCCCTGGCCGCCGGCACCCTCGTGCAGGGGCTGACCGTGGCGGCCGTCGTCCTCCTCGCCCAGGGCGCGGACGCCGGCTCGGTGGCCACGGCCGTGCTGGCGCTGACGGCGCTGGTGTCGTTCGAGCCGGTGCTGCCGCTCGCGGCGGCGGGTGAGCGCATGGCGGGCATCACGGCCGCGCTGCGGCGCCTCAAGGAGGTCCGCTCGGCCCCGGTCGCCGTCGCCGAGCCGCCCTCCCCCGCGCCCGTGCCCGCGCCGCCGTACACGGTGCAGGTGGAGGACCTCGTCGTCCGGCACGCGGACACCGCCCGGCCCGCGCTCGACGGCGTGTCGCTGACCTTGACGCCGGGCCGGCGGGTGGCGCTCGTCGGCCCCAGCGGCGCCGGGAAGAGCAGCCTGCTGTCGGCGCTGATGCGCCTGGTGGAGCCGGAGGCGGGCCGGGTGCTGGTCAACGGCGCCGACGTCCGCGGCCTCGCGTCCGACGACGTGCGGGCGCTGATGACCGGCCTGACCCAGGACCCGTACGTCTTCCAGACCACCCTGCGCGACAACCTCCGCCTGGCCGGCCCGGAGGCGGGCGAGGAGGAGCTGGCCCGGGCCGTGCGCGAGGCGCGGCTGGAGCAGTGGGTCGAGCGGACCGGCTGGGACGCCCAGCTCGGCGAGGACGGCCGGACCGTGTCCGGGGGGCAGCTCCAGCGGCTGGCCCTGGCGCGGGCCCTGCTGTACGACCCGCCGGTGCTGCTGCTGGACGAGCCCGCCGAGGCACTGGACGAGGAGACGGCCGACCGGCTCATGACCGACCTGCTCGACGCGACCCGGGGCCGTACCACGCTGCTAGTCACCCACCGGCTGCGCGGCCTGGAGGGCGTGGACGAGATCGTCGTGCTGGAGGAGGGCCGGGTGATCCAGCGCGGCACCCACGCCGAGCTGGTCGCCGAGCCGGGCTACTACCGCGATCTGTGGGAGTCCGAGGTCCTCACCCGCTCCCGCTGACTTCTCCCTCTGCCAAGGGAGTTGAGTTGGCGGCGCCATCTGGTTTAAAGTACAAACCAGTTTGATGGTGAGAGAGGTTGGGATGACAGAGGACTCCGAGGCCCCGCCCACACCGGAGGAGACCCTGCGGCTCATCGAGCAGCAGCGGGCCGCCACCGTCCGGCAGCTCAAGGGCGAGCCGCTGCTGCTCTACACCCCATGGGGCGTCGCCTGGCTGGTCGGCTTCGGCGCGATCTTCCTGCACTTCGGCCTGGACGGCCGGGGCCTGGCCCCGATCTCGCAGATGCAGGCGGTCGGCGTGCTCCAGGGCGCGCAGGTCCTGGCGGGCGCCTTCGCCGGGTTCGGCATCGCGAGGCAGAGCCGGCAGGTGCGCGGCGACACCTCGGCGCGCGGCGCGATGATCGGCTACTCCTGGGTCGCCGGGATGGCCCTCATGGTCATCATCTGCGTCCGGCTCTCCGTCGGCCTGCCGGAGGAGGAGGTCCAGATCCTCTGGACCGGCTCGTCGCTGCTCGTCGTCGGCCTGATGTACATGATGACGGCGGCGGTCTGGCTGGAATGGCCGATGTTCTTCCTCGGCGCCTGGACCGTCGCCGTCAACGCCACCGGCGTCATGCTCGGCGCGGGCCGGCAGGCCCTGCTCATCGCGGTCCTCGTCGGCGGGGGGTTCATCGCGGCGAGCCTGTGGCTCAGGCGGCGCGGATGACCGCCGGCGCCGGCCCGCCGCCCGAGCTCGACCCCGTCATCCACGCCCAGGCCCGGCTGCGCGTGGTGGCGGCGCTCAACACCCTCGGGGATCGCGACGAGATGGCGTTCCCGGCGTTGAAGGACCTGCTCGGCATGACCGCCGGCAACCTGTCCGTCCACCTCACCAAGCTGGAGGACGCCGGGTACATCCGGATCACCAAGACCCACAAGGGCCGCACCCCCGTCACCTACGTCGCGCTCACCAAGCGCGGGCGGCTGGCCTTCGACGAGTACACCAGGGCCATCCGCGCCCTCCTCGACAACGCTGGAGACGCATCATGACCGTCCTCGCCCGCACGGCCGAGGTTTCCCGCAGGTACGGCGACGTGCTCGCGCTCGACCGTGTGTCCATCGACATCCGGGCCGGCGAGCTCGTCGGCCTGCTCGGCCCGAACGGGGCCGGCAAGTCCACGCTCATCAACCTGTTCGTCGGCCTGCGCCGGCCGACGTCCGGCACGGTGGAGCTGCTCGGCGGCTCCCCCCAGGACCCCCTGGTGCGGCAGGGTATCGGCGTCACCCCGCAGGAGACGGGCCTGCCCGAGGCGCTGCGGGTCGGCGAGATCGTCGACTTCGTCTCCTCCCACTACCCGCGCCGGGCCGGCAAGGGCGAACTGCTCGAACGGTTCGGGCTCCAGGACCTGGTCAAGCGGCAGATCGGCGGCCTGTCGGGCGGGCAGCGGCGGCGGCTGGCCGTGGCGCTGGCCTTCGCCGGCGAGCCCCGCCTGGTCTTCCTCGACGAGCCGACCACCGGCCTCGACGTGGAGGCCCGGCGCGCGTTATGGGACGGCGTCAGGAGCTTCCACGAGCAGGGCGGCACGATCCTGCTGACCAGCCACTACCTGGAGGAGATCGAGGCGCTCGCGCGCCGCGTCATCGTCGTCGGCCACGGACGGGTGCTGGCCGACGACACCGTCCACGCCATCCGCGACGTGGTCGGCACGCGGCGCGTCTCGCTGACCGCGGCGGAGCTGCCCGAGCTGCCCGGCGTGCTCAGCAGCGAACGTCAGGACGGCCGCGTCCACCTGGTCACCACCGATCCCGACCGGCTGGTGGTGGAGCTGGTGCGCAGCGGCGCGCCGTTCTCGGGGCTGGAGATCCGGCCCACCACGCTGGAGGAGGCGTTCCTCGCCATCACCTCGAAGGAGACCGCCGATGTCTAGTCTCGTCCTCGCCCACACCCGCTACCAGCTCCTGGAGCAGATCCGGGTGCCGATCGGCCTGGTGGCCAGCGCGTTCTTCCCCGCGGCGTCGATGCTGGCCTTCGTCGTGCCGTTCGCGGGCGCCGACCCGGTGGGGGCGACCCGGGCGACCGGGTCGATGATGATGATCGGCGCGATGTCGGCGGCGGTGATGGGGCTGAGCATCTCGGTCGCGCAGGACCGCGAGCAGCCGTGGAACCCCTACCTGCGCACGCTGCCCGCCGGGCCGTTCCCCCGCTTCGCCGGGCGCATCGTCACCACCATGGCGGTCATGCTCATGGCGGCCGTGCCGGTGCTGCTCATCGCGGCGCTGCTCACGGAGGCCACCGTCACGGCGCCGCGGCTGGCGCTGGGGCTGGGGGCGCTGATCCTGGGGGCGCTGCCGTTCATGCTGATCGGGCTGTTCCTGGGGTTCCTGCTGCCGTCGAAGGCGGCCATCGGCGTGTCGCAGGTGGTGTTCTTCCCGATGGCGATCGTGGGCGGGCTGTTCATGCCGCCGCAGGTCATGCCGGAGTTCCTCCGGGCGCTCTCCCCGTACGTGCCGAGCCGCGGCGCGGTGGAGCTGGTGTGGAGCGCGACCACCGGGTCCGCCCCGGACGTCACCGGCGTCGTCATGCTCGTGGCGTGGACGGTCGCGGCGGCGCTGGCCGCCGCCTGGGCCTACCGGCGCGACGAGGGCCGCCGGTTCTCCTGACGGCCCTGCGCCTGACACCTGGACGGTCTGATACCTGAACGGGGGTGTGCCGCCGAGTCCGCAGCGATCTCGACGGCACACCCGTCCGTGAGGGGGTCCTGTTATTTCTTCTCTTCGAGAGTGACGCTGACGTTACTCGTCTTGCCGTCCCTCATATATGTGATCTGAACCTGTTGGCCCACTTTGAAACCTCTGACCTGCCCAACTACCGTATCTCCGCCGTCAACGGGCTTGCCGGCGATCTTCGTGATGAGGTCGCCCTCCTGGAGCCCCGCCTTGGCCGCCGGGCTGCCCTCGATCACCTGGCGGACCAGGGCGCCCGAGACGTCGCCGGTGGCGTCGGTGACGCTGACGCCGAGGTAGGCGTGGCTGACCTTGCCGCCCTTGATGAGCTGGTCGGCCACCTGCTTGGCGGTGTTGATGGGGATGGCGAAGCCCACCCCGATGCTGCCGCTGCTGCCGCCGTTGGTGGCAATGGCGGTGTTGATGCCCACGACCTGGCCGGCCGCGTCGACGAGGGCGCCGCCGGAGTTGCCGGGGTTGATCGCCGCGTCGGTCTGGATGGCGCCGCCGATCGTGGTCACCTCGGACGGCTGCCCGCTGCCCCGCTGCTGGCCCCAGCCCGGCGGGATCTGCTGCTGCTGCTGCTCGCCGCCGACCGTGAGCGTACGGTCGAGGGCGCTGACGATGCCGGCCGTGACCGACCCCTGCAGGCCGAGCGGGCTGCCGATGGCGAGGACGGGCGCGCCGACCTTGAGCTGGTCGCTGTCGCCGAGCTGGGCGGGGGTCAGCCCCGAGACGCCCTCGGCCCTGATGACGGCGAGGTCGCTGGCCGGGTCGGTGCCGACAACGGACGCCTTGGCGCTCTTGCCGTCGCTGAACTTGACCGTCATCTGGCCGCCCTGACCGGCGCCCACGACCACGTGGTTGTTGGTGAGGACGAGGCCGTCGGCGGTCAGCACCACGCCGGACCCCTCACCGCTGCTGCCCTGGATCATGACGACGGACGGCTCCAGCTTCGCGGCGACGTCCGAGACGGTCATGGTGCTGGCCGCCTGCTTGAACGAGGCGGGCGCCGGGGCGGCCGTGGCGACCGTGTCCGGCTGCATGGCCGTGGCGACGGCGGCCCCCGCCGCACCGCCGCCGATGGCCATGGCCGCCAGGGCGAGCCCCGCGATGGCCTTCTGGCGAGTGGAGAGGCCCGGCTTCACGGGCGCGGACGGTGGAGGCGGAGGTGTGGGCTGCCCCATGACCACGGTGTCTCGACGGGGGAAGCCCCCGGAGGAGGGCGGCGTGGCACCGAACTGGCTCCAGCCGCCGTTTCCCTGCTCGCGAGGCTCGTTCGCGTTCATTGTCATCTCCTCAAGTCCCGATGACTCAAGAGTGCCAAGTCGCGCGTAAGTGCAGGTTAAGGCGATGATCGGAGCTTTCTGCGACGTCTGACGCAGGCCTTATCACCGCTGGTACGGGCTCCGTCACCCGTCTCGGAAAGCCGGAAAAATCTTCCTTCACTTTGCCGTCGTGTCGCCGGAGGACGGCCAGTACTCGTCCCTGAGCAGCCGCTTGTAGAGCTTGCCCGTGGCATGACGGGGCAACTCGGCGCGGAAGTCGACCGAGCGCGGGCACTTGTAGGAGGCCAGCCGCGAGCGGCAGTACGCGATCAGCTCCGCCTCCAGCGCCGGACCCGCCCGCTCCATGGACACCGGCTGCACCACGGCCTTGACCTGCTCACCCATCTCCTCGTCCGGCACGCCGAAGACGGCGACGTCGGCTACCGCGGGGTGGACGGACAGGACGTTCTCCGCCTCCTGCGGATAGATGTTCACGCCGCCGGAGATGATCATGTAGGAGAGCCGGTCGGTGAGGTAGAGGAAGCCGTCGGCGTCGAGGTGGCCGATGTCGCCGAGCGTCGTCCAGCCGCGTCCCTGGGGGTCCTGGACGGAGCGGGTCTTGCCTGGATCCCCGTGGTACTCGAAGCGGACGCCGCTCTCGAAGTAGATCAGGCCCGTCTCCCCCGGCGGCAGCTCCCGGCCCCGCTCGTCACAGACGTGCACGGGGCCGAGCAGCGAGCGGCCGACCGTGCCCGGGTGCGCCAGCCAGTCCTGGGGCGAGGCGTACAGGAAGCCGTTGCCCTCGGTGCCCGCGTAGTACTCGTGGATGATCGGGCCCCACCACTCCATCATCCGTTCCTTGACCGGGACCGGGCAGGGCGCGGCGGCGTGGACGACGCAGGCCAGCGACGACAGGTCGTACGCCTTGCGGGTCTCCTCCGGCAGCTTGAGCAGCCGGCTGAACATGGCGGGCACGAGCTGCGTGTGCGTGACCGCGTGCCTCTCGACCAGCCGGAGGTACTCCTCGGGGTCGAAGCGCTCCATCACCACGACCGTCGCGCCGAGCCGCTGGAAGGTCATGCAGTAGCGCAGCGGGGCGGCGTGGTAGAGCGGCGCGGGCGACAGGTAGACGCTGCCGGCGGACGGCGCGAACAGGCCGGCCACGAGCTTGTAGAGCATGGTCGGCTCGGTGAGCGGGGCTCGCGGCAGGGGCGGTTTGACGCCCTTGGGCCGGCCGGTGGTGCCGGAGGAGTAGAGCATGTCGGCGCCCTGGCGCTCGTCGGGGATCGGCGTGACGGGCAGGTCCGCGACGGCCCGCTCGTACGACTCGAAGCCCTCCGCCGTGCCGTCCAGCATGAGACGGCGCTCGACGCGCGGCGTGGCGCCGGTGATCGCCGTGGCGACCTCGGCGAGGTCCGCGCCGGCGATGAAGACGCGGGCGCCGCAGTTGTCGACGATGTACGCGAGCTCGTCGGCGAGCAGCCGGGAGCTGATCGCCGTGTAGTACAGGCCGGAGCGGTGGGCCGCCCAGGCGATGGCCAGGAAGAGGGGGTGGTTGCCGAGCATGAAGGCGACGTGGTCGCCCGGCCGCAGCCCGGCGGAGCGGAAGAGGTGGGCCAGCCGGTTGGACTCCTCGTCCAGCCGCCGATAGGTGACGATCTCCCCCGAACCCGCCATCACGACAGCGGGTTTGTCCGGGTCCGTTGCCGCGATCACTCCCGGGTACATGAACCGAACACTATTCGGCCACCGGCCGACGCGCCAGCACCCGTGATCATGTACGGCCGGACGCGAAGGAGCCGCGGCCTCTCACCGAGAGGCCGCGGCTCCTTTCGCGGACGGGGTCACTCCGCGGGGATGACCGAGCCCTGGTACTTCTGCTTGATGAACTCCTTGACCTTCGGGTCCTGCAGGAGCTTGCCCAGGGTGACGATCCCGGCGTCCTTCTCGTGCCCGGCCTGCACGACCAGGCCGTTCACGTACGGGTTGCCCTCGCTCTTCTCCAGGGCCAGCGCCTGGGAGGCGGGCTTGAGCCCGGCCTCGATCGCGTAGTTGCCGTTGATGACGGCGGCGTCCACGTCGTCGAGCGAGCGCGGCAGCTGCGCCGCCTCCAGCGGCTTGAAGGCCAGCTTCTTCGGGTTGCCCGTCACGTCACGCTCGGTCGCGGCGGTGCCGGCGCCCTGCTTGAGCGTGATGACGCCGTTGTCGGCGAGCAGCTTCAGCGCGCGGCCGAGGTTGGTGGCGTCGTTCGGCACGGCGACGCTCGCCCCGGAGGGCAGCGCCTGCAGGCTGGTGACCTTCTTGGAGTACAGGCCCAGCGGCTCCAGGTGGACGGGGGTGACGAAGCTCAGCTTCGTGCCCTTGGAGGCGTTGAAGTCGTCGAGGTACGGCTTGTGCTGGAAGAAGTTGGCGGTCAACAGGCCCTCGCTGAGCTGCACGTTCGGCTGCACGTAGTCGCTGAACTCGACCACTTCCAGCTTCAGGCCGGCGGCGGGCGCCAGGTTGTCCTTGACGTAGTCGAGGATCTCGGCGTGCGGCACCGCGGAGGCGCCCACCTTGATCACGGTGTCGGCGGACTCGGCGCCCGCGTTCGTCGTCGCGATCTGCGACGAGCCGCACGCGGCGAGCAACACCGACAGCGCAGCAACGCCCACAATGTTCCGCAATTTCATGATTTTTCCTTACTTATACAGGGATGGTGTACATCGTTCAGCGATGGGAAAGCCGGCGCGCCACGGCGTCGCCCAGGCTCTGCACGACCTGCACGATGACGACGAGCAGCACGACCGTGACGATCATGAGCAGGGTCTCGAAGCGCTGGTAGCCGTACCGGACGGCCAGGTCGCCGAGCCCTCCCCCGCCGATCGTCCCGGCCATCGCCGAGTAGCCGATGAGCGCGACGATCGTGACGGTCAGCCCCGCCACCAGGCCGGGGAACGCCTCGGGCAGCAGCACCTTGCGGACGATCGTCGTCCGGCTCGCGCCCATGGCCTGCGCGGCCTGGACCACGTCCGAGCCGACCTCGCGCAGGGCCGTCTCGACGAGCCGGGCGAAGAACGGGACCGCGCCCACGGTGAGCGGCACGACCACGGCGGCGGTGCCGATCGTGGTGCCGACCACGAGCCGGGTGAACGGGATGATCGCGATCATCAGCACGATGAACGGCAGCGACCTGCCGATGTTCACCACCACGCCGAGCACGGACCTCAGCGCGGGCAGCGGCAGCAGCCCGCCGCGGTCGAAGGCCACGAGCGCCACGCCCAGCGGCAGCCCGAACAGCACGGTGAACAGCGTGGACCAGCCGACCATCTGGGCGGTCTGCCCGGCGGCCTCCCACAGCAGCGGGGTCATCTCGTCCCAGGTCATGGGGTCACCTCCACGAGCAGTCCGCGCTCGCGCAGGAAGGCGAGCGCCGGGGCGGTGTCACCGGTGATCGAGACGCGCAGCCGGCCGACCGAGCCGCCGGCCAGCTCCTCGATCGAGCCGCCCAGGATGCTGATCTCGACGTCGAACTTGCGCACCGCCTCCGACACGACCGGACGCTGCGGGTCGCCGGTGAAGGTGAGCGTGACCGAGCCGGGCGGTGCGGGCTCGGGCAGCGGGAAGATCTCGCTGGTCAGGCGGGAGCCGGGCGTCCGGATGAGGTCCGCGATGGCGCCCGACTCCTCGATCCGGCCCCCGGCCATGATGGCGACGGAGTCGCAGACGCTCTTGACGACGTTCATCTCGTGCGTGATGAGCAGGATCGTCAGGTTCAGCTCGGCGTTGAGCCGCTTGAGCAGGTCGAGGATGGAACGGGTGGTGGCCGGGTCGAGCGCCGAGGTGGCCTCGTCCGACAGCAGCACCGACGGGTTGCCGGCCAGGGCGCGGGCGATGCCGACGCGCTGCTTCTGGCCGCCGGAGAGCTGGTGCGGGTGGTCGCCGCCGCGGCCACCGAGCCCGACGAGGTCGAGCAGCTCGGCCACGCGCCGGGCGCGCTCGCCCCGCGGGACGCCCATGACCTCCAGCGGGAAGGCCACGTTGCCGGCGACGGTCCGCGAGGACAGCAGGGCGAAGTGCTGGTGGATCATGCCGATGCGCTGGCGCGCCCGGTTCAGCTCACGGGACGGCAGCGCGGTCAGATCCTGGCCGGCGACCGTCACGGTGCCCGCGGTCGGCCGTTCGAGCAGGTTGACGCAGCGCAGCAGCGTGCTCTTGCCGGCGCCGCTCTGGCCGAGCACGCCGTAGATCTCGCCTTCGCGCACCCGCAGGTCGACACCGTCGAGGGCGACGGTGTCACCGTACAGTTTGCGCAGGCCGGAAACCTGGATCACGAGAAAACCCCACACTGGCAGCGGCCACGCCGCTGGGAACGAAACGTCAGGAAAGAGCGGACCGGGGGCGCGGGTCAGCGGGTGCCGGGGTGGAAGGGCAGGTGGCTCAGCCTGCGCAGCACGTAGCTCGGTGCGATCATCGGGGGACCTTCGTGGGTGGACGGACGGGTCTTCGCTCCCGCGGGCGGCTTCAGCCCGCGGCGGGCCGGCTCGGTCGGGGTGTGCGCTCGCTCGGCCGCTCGGCCGGCAGCTGGGTCAGCGCATTCGCCGGGTGCGCATGCGACAACAGCGCCCGCCGATGGGGGCGTCTTTGGCGTTCGCATATGCCTCGTCCACGTTGGGTGCCAACGACCCCTTCACTTCCCTATATTCCCGACACTTTTGGTGATGTACATCACGCAGGTCCCCCGGGCTCCCGTCACGCGGACCTCTCGGCGAGGATCCGCCAGGCGTGCGGGCCGACGACGGCGGGGTCCTGCGGGCCGCGGTCCGGCTCCAGCGGCGTCAGCCGGGAGACGTCGAGCGGGAACCGGTAGGAGCGGTCGTCGAGGTTGAGCAGGGTGACCAGCGCCTGCCCGCCGGCGCTCGACCTGAAGGCGGCGGCCCGGTTCGTCAGGTGCTCGACGTCCGTGCGGGCCCGCACCAGCCACGGGTGGCGGCGGCGCAGGCCGACGAGCTTCTGGTGCAGGCGGTAGATCGGCAGGCCGTACGGGGCCAGATCGGCGGGCGCGTCCGGGAAGGCGGGACGGATGGCGTCGTCGCCGCCCTCGCGCTCCTCCTTCAGCCCCTCGAACGCCTGCTCGTCGCCGGAGTACAGGCTCGGCACGCCGCCCACCGTGAGCAGGATCGCCAGGGCGTGGCCGAGGTGGCGCCGGTCGTCGAGCCGGGTCGCGAGCCGGGTGACGTCGTGGTTGCCGGCGAAGGTGAGCGGGGTGAAGCCGGCGAGCAGGTCGTTGTGCCGGTCGAGGGCCCAGGCCAGTTCGAACAGGTTCCGGTCGTTGAGGGAGCTCCAGATCGCCTTCCACAGCTCGTACTGGGTGACGGAGTCGAGCCCGGACTCCTTGACGTACCCGGCGTAGTCGCCGTGGATGACCTCGCCGGCGAACCACGCGTCCGGGTGCCGCTCGCGGACGCCCGGCAGCACCTCGCGCCAGAACGCCGGGGCGACGGCGTAGGCGGCGTCGAGCCGCCAGCCGGCCGCGCCGCGCGTGAGCCAGTGGTCGAGCACGGAGGCGACGTGGTCGCGCACCGCCCGCTGCTCGTGGTCGAGGGCGACCAGGCGCTCGTGGCCCTCGAACGTGTCGTAGCCGTCCGCCCCCTTCCTGAACCAGGCCTGGCCGCCGGTGAAGGACCTGCCGACGTGGTTGAAGACGCCGTCGAGCACGATCCGCAGCCCGCGCCGGCGCGCCTCGGCGACCAGGTGGTCGAAGTCGGCGTCGTCGCCCAGGCGCGGGTCGACGCGGAAGTGGTCGACGGTGTCGTAGCCGTGGGTCTCGGAGGCGAAGACGGGGCCGAGGAGGAGGCAGGAGCAGCCCAGCTCGACGGCGTAGTCCAGCCACGGCACCAGCCGCCTCAGCCGATGCTGAACCGGCTCTCCGGGGGGCGGTGCGGCGGCGGGGGCCCCGGTGAAGCCGAGGGGGTAGACCTGCCAGAGGATCGCGTGGTCACTCCACGACGGCACGGGTACTCCTCACCTCGTCCTTGCGGTCGTCGTTCCGGTCATGCTCGCGGTCGTGCTTGTGGTCGTGCTTGTTGCGGCGTATTGCCCAGGGAAGGTAGCCGAAACACCTCGCCGGCGCGCACCCGACGCACGGGCCGGCGATCCGGGGACCCCCCGGCCCGGCGCGAGCGCCTCCGGAGAGCAGGCCCGTTCCCCGGGCCGAGGCCGGAGGCAGGGCGAGCAGGACACCCGCCACGTTGGTCCGTCCATCAGGGCGGACATGGCGACGCCCGCCGTCCCGGAAGGGATCGGCGGGCGTCGATCGAGGTGCCCCATCCGGAGCCGGGGGTCAGGCGGCGGCCGGCGAGGCGACCTTGGCCGGGGTGAGGGCGATGTCCAGCACCTCGCGCACGTCGCTGACCGCGTGGATGGTCAGCTCGTCACGCACCTCCTGGGGCACGTCGTCCAGGTCGGGCTCGTTGCGGGCCGGGATGAGCACCGTGGTGATGCCCGCCCGGTGCGCCGCGAGCAGCTTCTGCTTGACGCCGCCGATCGGCAGGACCCGCCCGGTGAGCGAGATCTCACCGGTCATCGCCACGTCGCCGCGGACCTGGCGGCCCGACAGCAGCGAGGCCAGCGCCGTCGTGAGCGTGACACCCGCCGAGGGGCCGTCCTTCGGCACCGCGCCCGCCGGGAAGTGGACGTGGACCGAGCGGTCCTTCAGCGCGGTCACCGGCAGCTCCAGCTCCGCGCCGTGCGAACGGAGGTAGGACAGGGCGATCCTGGCCGACTCCTTCATCACGTCACCGAGCTGGCCGGTCAGCGTGAGGCCGGTCTCCCCGGTCTCGGGGTCGGCCAGCGACGCCTCCACGTACAGGACGTCGCCACCGGCACCCGTGACGGCCAGGCCCGTCGCCACGCCCGGCACCGAGGTGCGCTGCGTCGCCTCGGGCAGCGACGACTCCGGCACGAACCGCGGCCGGCCGAGGTAGCCGACCAGGTCGTCGGCGCCGACCGTGACCGGCAGCTCGTCCTTGGCGGCCACCTTGCGCAGGACGCGGGCGACCGACCGCTCCAGGGAGCGCACCCCGGCCTCGCGGGTGTACTCGGCCGCGAGCCTGCGCAGCGCCGCCTCCTCGACCGTGACCTCCTCGGCCGTCAGCCCGGCCAGCTCCAGCTGCCTGCGCAGCAGGTGGTCACGGGCGATGGCGACCTTCTCGTCCTCGGTGTAGCCGTCGAGTGTGACGACCTCCATGCGGTCGAGCAGCGGCCCGGGGATCGCCTCCAGGACGTTGGCCGTGGCGAGGAACAACACGTCGCTCAGGTCGAGCTCGACCTCCAGGTAGTGGTCACGGAACGTGTGGTTCTGCGCCGGGTCGAGCACCTCGAGCAGGGCGGCCGTCGGGTCGCCGCGGTAGTCGGCGCCGACCTTGTCCACCTCGTCGAGCAGGACGACCGGGTTCATGGAGCCGGCCTCGCGGATGGCGCGGACGATGCGGCCGGGCATCGCGCCGACGTACGTGCGCCGGTGGCCGCGGATCTCCGCCTCGTCGCGCACGCCACCGAGGGCGACGCGGACGAACTTGCGGCCCATCGCGCGGGCCACGGACTCGCCGAGCGAGGTCTTGCCCACGCCGGGAGGGCCGGCCAGGGCGAGCACGGCGCCGCTGCGGCGGCCGCCGACGACCCCGAGTCCCTTGTCCTGGCGGCGCTTGCGCACGGCCAGGTGCTCGATGATCCGGTCCTTGACGTCGGCGAGGCCGGTGTGGTCGGCGTCGAGCACGGCCCGCGCGCCGGTGATGTCGTAGTTGTCCTCGGTCCGCTCGTTCCAGGGGATGTCGAGGACGGTGTCGAGCCAGGTGCGGATCCAGCCGGTCTCGGGGGACTGGTCGGACGTCCGCTCCAGCTTGTCGACCTCCTTCAGCGCGGCCTCGCGCACCTTCTCCGGCAGGTCGGCGGCCTCGACGCGGGCGCGGTAGTCCTCCTCCTCGCTCTCGGAGGTGTCGCCGTTGAGCTCCTTGAGCTCCTTGCGGACGGCGGCGAGCTGCTGGCGCAGCAGGAACTCCCGCTGCTGCTTCTCCATGCCCTCCTGGACGTCCTTGCGGATCGTCTCGGCGACGTCGAGCTCGGCGAGGTGCTCACGGGACCACTCGACCAGCTTGGCCAGCCGGTCGGCCGGGTCGGCCGCCTCCAGCAGTTCGACCTTCTGGGCCGTGGTCAGCCAAGGGGTGTAGCCGGAGCTGTCGGCGAGCACCGAGGGGTCGTCGATCTGGTTGACCTGGTCGACCACCTGCCAGGCGCCGCGCTTCTGCAGGATCGTGGTGGCCAGGGCCTTGTACTCCTTGGCCAGCTCCTGGGCGCGCTCACTGACGGCAACGGGGTCGACCGTGATGGCCTCCACCCACAGCGCGGCACCCGGCCCGGTCGTGCCCGTGCCGACGCGCACGCGGTTCACGCCCCGCACCACGGCGGCGGGCTCACCTCCGGGCAGCCTGCCGACCTGCTCCACGACGGCCTCGACACCGACGGCGCCGTAACGACCGTCGATGCGGGGAACGAGAAGGACTCGCGGCTTGTTGCGTCCGGATGCGCGGCTCGACGACTCGGCCGCGTCGATCGCCGCACGCACCTCGGAGTCGGACAGGTCCAGCGGGACCACCATGCCCGGCAGGACGACCTCGTCGTCGAGCGGCAGGACCGGCAGGGTCAAGCTTTCACTCATGCGAACTCCCAAGGGTTGAGTTATACAGACTCAATTCATCAGAGCCCACTGGTGTTCCCTTCCTTGCCGATGTTCGCTCAGAGCGATCGTAATCATGTAAGCGGAGTGTGCAGATGGCGGGTCGCCGGGGCGCGACCTGGAGCGGTCGGCGGCGGGAGACATCCGGACTCGTGATGCGTCATGTCCGGGTGGATGCGGGCCATCGGGCCAGGCCTCCCCGCGCGCCGCACTCATCCTGGTCGCCGGGGACCGAGACCGGCCGGCGCAGTCGTGTGTCCGGACACTGGTCGTCTTGACCTGTGGCGTCTTGAACGCCGTCCCGCGCCCGGCCCGCGGCGCCTCGTGTGGCACCGGTCCGCGCGGCGCCTCGTGTGGCACTGTCACGCGCCGCCCAGTGCGGCACCGTCACAGCGCCGCCGGACCGTGCACGGGGAGGCGCTGCGTGAGGCGGGTGACGGCCGACACCGCAGGAGCCGCGTTGCGCAGCGGGCTACGCGGCGGCGCCCCCGCCTTCCACCGGCATCTCGCCGAAGCAGTTCGCCCGCCCCCGCGGCGATCCGCCGCAGGCATCCTCCAGTCTGGCGCGGGCCGCCGGCACCAGGGCCGTGATGCCGCCCTGGGGTCCGAGCCCGCCACACCCGGCCAGGCAGAGCAGAGGACGGCCATCCCCTGCCAGGGCGAACGCTTCGCGCTGTGCCACTCCCGGCCGGGCACAGCTCTGCCCCGGCCACTCCCGGCCAGGGCAGAGCTTCGCGCCGACCACTCCCGGCCAGGGCAGAGCTTCGCGCCGACCACTTCCGGCCGGGGCAGAGCTTCGAGCGGCCCGCCGGATCAACGGCGTTCGTCTATGCCGAACGGAACCGCCGATTCAGTCGGTCGAAGCGCCGTCCTCCTCCGCCGCCTCCTTATCGCCCTCGGCCGGAAGTTCGCCGGTTTGGTCCTGCGCGGGAGTTCGGCCGACATGTCGGTGACCGAGCAGATACGCTGAGTAGCTGTTCGCCATCGAGGAGGTGCCGGCCTCATAAGGGGTGACGAACATGGGGAATTGGTGTTGAGTCATGTCGAGTCGCCTTTGTTGTGCGTGACAGGGCGCCGACGGGGCGAGGGGGACGATTCCTGCTGCAACAGGAAGCCGCCGTCCCCCTCGCCCCACCTGCGCCAGGGCGTGTCTCTCCGGGCATGACGAGCCCCCGACTCCCCGCCGGGAGACCGAGAGACCCACCGCAAGGGGATCAGTGCTCCGATTTCAGGTCATTCATCGAACGCGAATATGAATTGCATTCACGTTCATTTCGGAGAGCGCGGTACGCCCTCTCGACCGAAGCGTACATAACATCAACACTGCCTCGCGCGCGTACTCGTGAATCAAGCTCGGATCAATTTTTCTCCCAGGATCGTACTGGTCTCTGACCACTCCACCACCCAACGGCACGCGCACCGAATTGCGAAAAGCGGCGATTATCCACTTCCGAGGAAAAGGCGGTTTGCGCGACACCGGCACTGCATCTATCCGGACATTTCCGGTTTGGAAGCTGGTAGCGGGGCAGTCACCAAGGGGTTACAATTTTGACGACACAGTGTCGTCATCCTCTTGACGGAACGGTCGCAGGTTTGTGACACTGCGTCATGAAAGAACGGTACGCGGTGGGGTGAAGTGTGACGTCGTTCTCCGAAGCGCTGAGGAACGCCACGTGGGGGGACCATGAGGCGGCCGAGGACGAGAGCTACCTCAAGGAGCTCATGGGCGGGCGGCTGAGCACCGCCGAGTACGGCGAGATGGTCGCGCAGCACCACTTCGCGTACGTGGCGCTCGACGGGGTGTCCCGCGAGCTGGCGGACCACCCCGTGGCGGGCCGGTTCGTGTTCCCCGAGCTGTACCGCGAACGGGCGCTGGAACGCGACCTCGCCACCGTCTACGGCGACGGATGGCGCGACCGGATCACCCCGTCCAAGGCGACCCGCACCCTCGTGGCCCGGATCGAGCAGGTGGCCGGCTGGCCCGGCGGGTACGTCGCCCACCACTACACCCGCTACATGGGCGACCTGTCGGGCGGCCAGTTCATCCGGATGGAGCTCCAGCGGATCTACGGGTACGCGAAGGGCGGCGGGGTCGACTTCTACGTGTTCGACCAGGTGGGCAGCCTGCCGAGGTTCAAGCAGGAGTACCGGGCGCGGCTGGACGCGTTCGGGGAGACCCTCGACGAGCGGGAACGGCAGCGCGTCATCCGCGAGGTGAAGCTGGCCTACCAGCTCAACACCGAAGTCCTGGCCGAGCTCCTCCACACCGTCCGCGCCGTCGCCTGACCGGTTCTCGCTCGCCTGACCGCCTGACGGCAGCCTGATCTCAGCACGGCTCCGGCGGTACGTTCGCCCGTTCCCGTGGCGTGCGCGCGGCCTACCATGGCCCTATGCCCCGGATCTCCGCCGCCACCATCGGCGAGCACCGCGCCCGCACGCGCGAGCGCATCCTCGAGGCGGTCTCACGCCTGTCGCGCGAGCAGGGCATCGACGCGCTCTCGATGACCGACGTGGCGCACGAGGCGGGCATCACCCGCACCGCGCTCTACAACTACTACCCCGACAAGGCGGCGCTGCTGCTCGCCTTCACCGAGCAGGTCACCAGCTACTTCATCGAGAGCTACGAACGCGAGCTGCCCGACGGGGCCACCCCGGCCGAACGGCTGCGTGCGTACGTACGGCTCCAGCTCGCCGGCCTGGTCGCCCACCCGCACCCGGGCCCCGCCGACCTCAGCGCCGCCCTCGGCCCCGACGCCTACCAGCGGCTGGCCGAGCACGTGGCGCCGATGCAGCGCATCCTCGCGGAGATCCTGGAGAGCGGCGCCGCGTCGGGCGACTTCGAGGTGCCGGACGTGGCGGCGACGGCGCGCATGGTGCTCGCGGTGATCGGCGCCGAGCGGGTGCCGTTGGTCAGCGGAGCGGTCACCGTGGACCGTGCGGGCGAGCTGGTCTCCGACTTCGTCCTGCGCGCCCTGGGCAGCCGCTCTCCACGCTGACTCCCGGCCCCCGAAACTGTCGGTCCTCCTCGCTAGCTTACGAGCAGATCATCGAGGAGGCATGGCATGTTCCGTCAGGGAGACATCCTGGTCGTTCCGGTCGCCGAGGTACCGGAGTGGGTGAAGTCGGCGCCGTCCTCGCCGCGTGACGGCCGGGGACGGCTGGTGCTCGCGCTGGGCGAGGCGACCGGCCACGCACACGCGGTTCCCGGGCCCGGCGCGTTCGTCCACGACCCTCGCGGCGACTACCTGAACCTGCCGCAGGGCGGGCGGCTGGTCCACGAGGAGCACGCCACCATCTCGTTACCGCGCGGATGGTTCCGGGTGGTCAGGCAGCGTGAGTACGTGCCGGGCACCTACCGCCTGGTCGCCGACTGACTCCGTACGACTTCTCGCCCCGGCCTCCATCCTCCCCGCCCCGGCCCCGGCCCCTTCCACTCCTGGCCTCGTGCGCCCTCGACCTTGTGCGCCCCTGACCTCGTCCGCCCTCGGTCCCGCTCGGGCCTCCGGCCTTCGCCAACCTTGGGCGATCTCCACGCCAGGGGTCTCATGTACCGCCGTTCTGTTGTGCCCGTGTCGTTGTGCCCGTGTCGCTGTGCTCAGGCCCTGAATGCATGGCCCAGGTCCTGCGCGGCCTTACAGGTCCTGCGCGTCCAGCTCCTGCGTGGCCTCAGGTCCCCCGTGGCCTCAGATCTTGCGGGCCTCAGGTCCCCCGAGGCCTCAGATCTTGCGTGGCCTCAGGTCCCCCGAGGCCTCAGGTCTTGGGTGGCCATGCGGCCGGACAGACATCGAGATAGCCCCCATCCCCCATCCCCGAGCCCGGATCAGGAGCTCCCCATGCACGACCAGCAGCCGCCCACCTGGCGAGAGGTGGCGTTCACGACAGGCCCGGCCGACCGGGCGGAGGCGGAGGCCGGTGTCCGCGCCGCGTATCTGGCTGCGGGGCTCGCTCCGCCGGAACGCGTCGTGTGGCTGTCCTCACCGGCGCAGGGCGCGATCGCCGCCGCCGTGCTCACCGGCGATGCCAAGACGCGCAGCTTGCTCCATTCCGCCCTGGCGGCGAGAGGGACCGGCGGGGAGGCGGGCAGAGACGACGAGCCCGCCACGCCCGACCACCAGCCGGACGGGCGTGGCGGGGTGGCGGCGCACGCGTTGAGGCACGGCTTGGAGGCACTGCTTCCTGAGATCGAGGGAGTCGACGCCGGTGCTTCGGTGCGCGACCTCGTCCGTACGGAACCATGGGCACGAGCGCGGGCCGAAGCCGTGGCGCGATGGGGTGGTGACGGGTGGGCGCGGGTGTGGGCGCTCACCGGAGCACCGCTCTGGCCGGAGGTCGAGCGGCTGGTGAGCGACATCCGCCAGGCGATCGGGAGCCTGGCGGCATCCTCGGACGAGGTCACCGGACTGCTGCGGCGGGCAACCCTGGACGCGGTGCACGGCCAGCAGGACGCGCCATGGCTCGCGGCGTTCGACGAGCCTGCGGGCGCGCCGATCGTGGAAGGACCGGCGGGTGCACCGGCACAGACGCAGGCGGAGAGCGCATCGACACTAGGAGGACGGGCGCCGGGTTCACCGGCACAAGGTCGGCCGGTGAGTGCACCCGTACAGGCGCGGCCGGTGAGTTCGCCGGTGGAGGCGCAGCCGGCGGGTTCACCAGCGCAGGTTCGCCCGGCCGGTTCATCGGCACGGGAGCGGCCGGGCAGTGCCGGCGATCACCATCTCGACGGGCTTCGGCGCGTGGCGCGGGCCGCCGGGTGGTGGTGGCCGTACGAACGGGTGGTGCTGATGTGCGAGCGGCCCGCACGCCACCACCGGGACGAGCTCGGCCGGCTGCACCGCGCGGACGGCCCGGCCCTCGAGTTCCCCGACGGGTTCGCGTTGCACGCCTGGCGTGGCATGCCGGTGCCGGCGGGGTTCAGCGCCACCATGGCCACGCTCGACGCCGATCGCATCAGAGGCGAGGAGAACGCCGAGCTGCGCCGCGTCATGCTGGAGCACTACGGCTACGACCGCTACATCGCCGAGTCCGGCGCCCAGCCGGTGCACCGCGACGAGACGGGGGTGCTGTGGCGGGTCGACCTTGCAGGCGACGAGCCGCTCACCATGGTCGAAGTGGTCAACTCCACACCGGAGCCCGACGGCACGAGCCGCACGTACTTCCTTCGGGTCCCGCCATGGGTGACCCGGGCTCGTCAGGGTGTGGCGTGGACGTTCGATCTGGCCGAGGCCGGTTACCAGCCGCAACGCGAAACCTGACCGCTCCAGCCTTCCGGGGCAGGGAGCGGGCCTTGGGTCAGGGTCCGGGCGGGGTTGGATCGAGAAGAGAGATCCGGGGCCGGGCCGGGTGCGATCCGCGGAGCGCGTGCGGCCATCCTGCGGGGATGCGTTCCAGGATTCCGTCCGCGAAGGTGTCGTACAGGCCGAGCGGCTCCAGGTGCACGTAGCCGATGTGGCAGTCGCACATCGCCAGCGGGCAGGGGCGCGGGCGGAGCGCCGCCTGGGCCGTGCCGTCGTACAGGTTGCCGAGGCGCTCCCGCACGAAGTGACAGCGCCGCACGTCGCCCTCTCCGTCCACGGAGATCACGGTCTCGCCGGTACGGCACGGCAGGCCGAGGCTGGGATGGGGAGTGCGGCTCACGGCGAACAGCGGGTCCAGTGCGGTCCAGGCGGTGGCCTCCTCGTCGGAGTAGAGATGGCCTTCGGCGGCGTTCACCCACAGGTAGACGTCGTCGGGCAGGTCGGCGCGCAGCCTGCCGGCGGCGTCGAGCTGCTCCGGGAGGCCGACCACGCCCACGCTGTAACGCACCGCCCTGGCCGACAAGTCATGGCATTTGCGGATGAAGCGGTCGTGGGACACCTGGCCCGGATGGTAGGTGGCCCACAGGGCGAGCGCGTCGAGGTCTGCCTGGTCGAGCCAGGCCGTCCGGCCGCTGAGGTTCGTCTGGATGGCGACGCGGGGCACGTGATCGAGATGGCTGAGCTGGACCATGGCACGCCGGTACCACGACCTGACGAGCCCCTCTCCCCACGGGGTGAACAGCACGGAGACGGTGAAGTCCTGTTCGCTCACCCAGTGGACGAATCGCTCCAGCGCCGCCCGGTCGGCCCGCAGTTGCTCGGGGGTGTCGCGTCGCTTGGCGAACGGGCAGTAGGGACAGTCGTAGTCGCAGCCGGCCAGGGGGCCACGGTAGAGAATCGTCAACTGCGCGGGCCCGGCGGCGATGAGCGGTGGGAAGGGTTCGTCCGCGGCCGTGGCGGGAGGCGGCTCGCCGACGTCACCACAGGGGACCGGAACCCCGGCGGCGGGAGGCCGCGAGGGTGCGCTGGTGGGCGCACGGAGTGGGAGGCGGTCAGCGGTGGTCATAGGTGTCCATCAACTCCCGGACGCGGGTGGAGAACAGGGCGGGTCCGATGGCGTCGGAGTGGGCGAGCCCTTCGGGGGTGAGCCTGACGCGTTCGGCGTCGCACTCGAGCCAGCCACGCGCCGCGTAGCCGTCCAGGTCGAAGTCGTCCAGCACGTCGGCGCCGAAGCGCTCCTCGTAGGCGGCCCGGTCGAGGCCCCGCGCCTGCAGAAGCGACTGGAGCAGGTGCCGGTGGCGGCGCTCGGCGGCGTCCAGCGCGAAGCCGGCGTTGGCGCGGGCGAACTCCTCGCGCGGCAGCCGCACGTAGTCGTCGATGATCGCGCGCACATGGCGGATGGCTACGGCGTACTCGAAGGAGTAGTGGAGGCGCTCGGTGTAGGAGCGGGCGCCGCAGCCGAGCCCGACCATTCCGTCACGCTGACAGCTGTACTCCTCCCCAGGCGAAGCGTCGTACGAGCTGCCCGGCGAGACGTCGTACGGGCTGCTCCCCGAAGAGGCGGGCGAGGCGTCGTACGGGCTGCCCATCGCAGGGGCGGGCGAGGCACCGGGCACGGTGGAGGACACGCGGCGGCGGAACATGCGCATCGACACCTGCTCGTAGCCCGCACCCAGCAGGTGGTCGCGGCCCGTCCGGTACAGGCGCAGCCGCTGGTCGTCCCACGCGCCCGGCCGCATGCCGAGCCCGGTGAGCGGCCGCACGTACAGCGGGTACAGATACATCTCCTCCGGCCGCCACGCCAGCGCCGCGTCGAGTGAGTGCAACCATGACGCCTCCGTCTGGCCGTCGATGCCGTAGATCAGGTCGAGGTTGAGCACGGGCGGCCCCGCCGTCCTGATGGCGGCGAGCGCCGTCTCGACCTCGGCGCGCCGCTGGGGTCGCACGGCGGCCCGCGCCTCGGCGTCGACGAAGCTCTGCACGCCGATCGAGATCCGGGTGACGCCCCTGTCCGTGAGGACGGCCAGCCGGTCGGGTGTCGCGGTGGCGGGTGAGGTCTCCACACCGAACGGGATGGCCCGGAGGTCGGCCCCCATGACCTCCTCGGCGATGTCGAGAAGCCTGGCCAGCTCCCCAGCCTCCAGGTAGGTGGGCGTGCCGCCGCCGATCGCCGCCGCCGCGAACCGGGCCTCGGGAAGCGCCTCGCGGGTCACGGCCGCCTGGCGTTCGAGCGCGTCGAGGTACGCCGTCACCAGGGAGGCGGGCGCGCCGGTCCGGGTGAACAGGTTGCAGAAACCGCACCGCATCTCGCAGAACGGCACGTGCAGGTAGAGGAAGAGCGCCTGATCCTGCTCCTCCGCCCACACCTCGCGCAGCGACGGCCGGGGCACCAGCGGCCGGTAGGCGGTCTTGTGCGGATAGGAGTAGACGTATCCCTGGTAGGGCGAGGTCACCGCCAGGATCCCTTCTCGAGGAGGAATTCGCCGTAGGGGACTGTCCACACGACCTCGTGCCCGATGCGGTGGCCGGTGTGCCCGTCCTCCCCGTACGCGGTGCCGTGGTCGGAGCAGACGATGGCCAGGCACGGCCGCCGCGCGCTCATCAGGGCGAACAGTCTGCCGATGTGCCGGTCGACGTAGCGGAGGGCGGCGGCGTGCGTGGCGAGGTCGTCGCCGGTGGCGCCGGGCAGGTGGAACCAGTTCGGCTGGTGCAGCGCCGACACGTTGACGAACAGGAACACGGGCCCGGCGGCCCTCCTGACGGCGGTCTCGGCCCAGTCGAGCTGCCGCTCGAAGGAGTCGGGCGCGGTCACGCCGAACCCTGGCTCCCAGTGCGACTCGGTGAACAGCGCCGGCAGCGCCGATCCGAGCGGCGTCAGCTTGTTGAAGAAGCCCACGCCGCCGGCGCACATCGTGTGGTAGCCGGCCTGGGCGAGACCGGTGGGCAGGTCGGCGGCGTCGAAGCGCCAGGTGCCGGGTCCGGTGGTCTCGCTGCCGGGGAAGGCGGCGGCGAACAGCCGCGGGTGCGGGCCGGGGGTGACCGGCGTGGGCAGGAAACCGGCCAGTATCGCGGCGTGCGCGGCGTAGGTGAAGCTGCCGGGCGTGTGCCGGCGTTCCCACCGGCCGCCGGGCAGCACGCGGGCCAGGGTGGGCAGCCGGCCCCCGGCCAGTTCCCCGGCCGCGACGTCGTACCGCAACGTGTCGAGCGTGACCAGCAGAAGGTCGTGCGTGCCGATCACCGCGCGCATGTCCCTCATGACCTCCCCCTCCAGCCTTCTCCGGCGCCTTCCGGCGCGCGGTCCTGCCGGCCTCCTCCTGGGCCCTTCGGCGCCTGCCGGCTCGGCGGGCTGCCGGTCATCGGCGTCCTGCCGTCCGTGCGGACCCCAGCAGCAGCTCCACCTGCGCCTCGTACGTGTCCAGGCCCTCCGCCCCGCCGCCCGGGAGCCCGGTCAGGCCGGGCAGCAGGTCACCGAACGCGTTGACCTCGGCCACCGCCGGATCCCAGCGGCCGGCCTCCAGCATGAGGTCGACGCCGACGGCGGGGCTCCGGGGGAAGCAGGCGGCGGCCGCCGCGCAGACGTCCATGGCCCGCGCCCAGCCGGACTCGCCCAGGGTGGCGCGGACCATGGCGAGGTCGCCCCGCCGGCCCCCGAGGTGGAGGTTGGTCATGGGGGCGTGGCTGGTGCGTACGACCGCGTGGGTGGGCCGGCCGCCGGTCACGACGACCCGGAGGTCGAACACGCGCCCGCCGACGGACGCCTTGGGGAACCAGCGCTCGACGTGCAGCCCGTCGGGCGCCAGGGCGTCGACGATCGCCGCGACGTCCGTCTCGTGCTCGTACGAGCGCACCCGCAGGGAGTTGTGCAGCCTGCCCGCGGACTCCAGCTCCACGGAGGTGGTGGCCTTGATCCGCGGACCGTGGGCCTGCAACGCCACGACCCCGGAGGCGGACGAGCCGTGAGCGGGCTTGACGAACACCCGGGCCCAGCCGGCCTCGCGCATCGCGGCGCGCAGGGCGGTGTAGCCACGGACCGGCCCTGGCAGGGCGGGTGGGACCGGCACGCCGGCCGCCGCGAGCCGGGCGTGGCAGAGCCGCTTGTCGAACATCACCGCGATCTCACCGACGTCGCCGGCCAGCCGCGCTCCGGGGGTGCGGGCGACCGCGTCCCGGACCGACTCCAGGGCACGGACGAAGCGGGCGTGCCAGGTGGCGCCGCCGCCGACGCGGGACGGGTCGCCGGGCCCGCGCAGCAGCGCGTCGGCCGCGGCGTCCTCTCCCGGTGACTCGACGCGGACGATCGCGCCCTCGGGAAACCGCGGCGCAGGCGGTACGTCCCACCCATCGGGCGCGTCGGACCGGGCGAGCACATCACGTCCGGCGACCGCCTCGTGCCCGCCGAGCACCTCACGCCCGGCGAGCGCCTCGGACCAGGCGAGCACGTCGCGCCAGGCGACCACGTGCGGCTCCGGGAGGCCGTGACGGCGCAGCGCGGCGGCGAACAGGGTGACCCGCCGGTCGCCCGGGGTGCCGACGACGGCGACCGGCGGCCCCACCGGGACTGGCGTCACTCCGACACCGCGACGTAGCGCCAGTCGTTCCCGCGGGCCCTCTGACGGTCGGACAGGTCGAGCTCCACCCCGGGCAGCGCGGCGCGCAGCCGCTCCGCCATCGGCTCGCTCAGGTAGTTGTGGCTCAGGTCGAGGCTGGTCAGGTGGGTGAGCGGCTGGCCGGACAGGAGCGCCTCGGCCCCGGTGTCGGTCAGGACGCCCATCGACAGGTCCAGGGACTCCAGGCGGGCGACCACCGGGGCGGCGGCCACGGCGGCGCAGACCTCGTCCTGGATCTCGCTGTCCTGCAGGCCGAGGTGGCGCAGCGCGGGCAGGCCGGAGCCGTCGAGGATGCCCGTCCAGTCGGTGGGCCGGGAGTCGCCGGAGTAATTCTCGCTGCCGAGCCAGAGCTCCAGGTGCCGCAGCGCGGGGAACGAGCTCTCGCCGACGGCCCGCACCACGGACGCGGGCAGCCCGCCCGTCTCGAACCTGAGCACCTCCAGCGCGGAGTGGGTGACCGGGCCGAGCCGCAGCCCGGTGCCGCCGCGCACTTCCAGCCGGCGCAGGCGCGGGTACGTGTCGAGCAGGGGTGTGATGTCGTCCTGTTCGATCCAGGAGATCTCGGACTCCTCAGCGAGGATGTCGCCCAGGAAGATCGCCTCCAGCGCGGGCAGGCGATCGGCCGCGCCGGCCAGCATCCCGACGGGGATGTCGCCGCGCTTCCCTTCCCAGCCCGGTCCCCACCAACCGATGACGATCGCCCGGATCCGCGTGGGGTCGACCCTGTCGAGCAGCTCCTCGAAGTTCTGCTGAAGCGTCGGTTCCTCCTCGTCGTAGTCGGCGGCCTGCACGCGCCATGCCACGGTGTCGGGGGCGGCCGACGACGTCGCCGGGTCGAGGCCGACCCAGCGGACCGGCAGGCCGTGGAAGGTGTCGAGGTGCGCGTGGATGGTCATCGGTTCTCCAGGTAGGGGGAGATCAAGGTCTACCAGAGGGCAGTGACAGGATGGGTCGCATGGAAAACGGCCACATCCGGCTCGCGTCCGCCCGGGGGCGGTGGATCCTCGCGGCGACCGTCCTCGGCTCCGGCCTGACGATGCTCGACAGCACGGTCGTCAACGTCGCCCTGCCCTTCCTCGGCAAGGAACTCGACGCGGACATGTCGGGCCTGCAGTGGACGATCAACGGCTACACGCTGACGCTGGCGGGGCTCATCCTGCTGGGCGGGTCATTGGGCGACCGGTACGGCCGGCGCAAGGTGTTCCTCATCGGGACGGTGTGGTTCGCGGTCGCGTCCGCGATGTGCGGGCTGGCGCCGGACGTCGGTTTCCTGGTGGCGGCGCGGGCGTTGCAGGGCGTGGGCGGGGCGCTGCTCACGCCCGGGTCGCTGGCGATCATCCAGGCGTCGTTCGAGAAGGCCGACCGGCCGCGCGCCGTGGGCGTCTGGTCCGGGCTGGGCGGGGTGTCCGCGGCCGTGGGCCCGCTGCTCGGCGGCTGGCTGGTGGAGTGGGCGGGCTGGCGCTGGGCGTTCCTGATCAACCTGCCGTTCGCGGCGCTGGTGGTGCTGGTCGCCCTGCGCCACGTGCCCGAGAGCCGGGACGAGCAGGCCGCCGGCCGCTTCGACGTGCTGGGCTCGGTGCTCGCGGCGCTGGCGCTGGCCGGGATCACGTACGGGCTGATCGACCTGAGCGCCCCCGTGCCGCTGATCGTGGGCGTGGCGCTGGGTGTGGCGTTCGTGCTGGTCGAGCGGCGGCGCTCGCCGGACGCGCTGGTACCGGTGGGGATCTTCCGCGACCGGGTGTTCACGGCGGTGAACGTGGTGACGCTGATCATGTACGCGGCGATGGGCGTGGTGTTCTTCCTGCTGGTGGTGCAGCTCCAGGTGGTGTCCGGGTTCTCGCCCATCGCGGCGGGCCTGGCGCTGCTGCCGACGACCGTCCTGATGCTGGTGCTGTCGCCCGCGGCCGGCGAGGTGGCCAAGCGGTACGGGCCGCGCCTGCCGATGACGCTGGGCATCATCGTGGCGGGGCTGGGCTTCCTGTGGATGAGCACGATCTCCACCGGCGCGTCGTACGTGCTCCAGGTGCTGCCCGCGGTCGCGGTCTTCGGCCTCGGCCTGTCGGCGGCGGTGGCGCCGCTGACGGCGACCGTGCTGGCCAGCGCCGACGAGCGGTACGCGGGCACGGCCAGCGGCGTCAACAACGCGGTGGCCCGCACCGGCAGCCTGCTCGCGGTGGCCGCCGTGCCGCCCCTCGTGGGCCTGGTCGGCGACGCGTTCGAGCGGCCGGCGGTGTTCGACGCGGGCTTCCGGACCGCGATGGTGGTCAGCGCGGGGATGATGCTCGTCTCCGCGGCCATCACGTTCCTCACGATCAGGACGAACGTGCTCGCCCCGGAACGTGCCGGCCGCTAGCCTCCGCCGGAGGCCCGCCGGCCAGAACCTGAACGCCTAGAAGGTGAACGCCTGGCTGCGGACGCTGTTGTCGAAGTTGGACAGCAGCAGCTCGGGCTCCCCCACCGCCCGCACGCCGGGCAGCCGCGTGAGCAGCTCGCGGAACATCGTGCGCATCTCCTGGCGGGCCAGGTTGGCCCCCAGGCAGAAGTGCGGTCCGGGGCCGCCGAAGCCGACGTGCGGCTTGGTGTCGCGGGTGATGTCGAAGCTGTCGGGATCGGGGAAGACGCTCTCGTCGCGGTTGGCGGAGCCGTAGAAGAGCACGACCTTGTCGCCCTTCTTCAGCTCCAGGCCGCGCAGCGAGTGGTCCTGGGTGACGGTGCGGCGGAACTGCATGATCGGGGAGACGTGGCGGACCATCTCCTCGATGGTGTTGTTGACGTGGCCGTCGAAGTCGCTCATCAGCAGCTCGCGCTGGGCGGGGTTGTCGGTGAGCAGCTTGATGCCGTGGGCCATCGTGTTGCGGGCGGTCTCGTTGCCGGCGACCAGCAGCAGCGCGAAGAACGAGCCGAGCTCCTTGTCGGTGAGCTTCTCGCCGTCGGGGTTGGCGGTGACCAGCAGCGAGATGAGGTCGCCCCGGGGGGCGGCGGCGCGCTCGTGGCCGAGCTTGATCACCATGCGCTGGAGGGCCAGCAGGGCGAGCATGTTCTGCCCGGCGAGCTGGATGCTGCGGGCCAGGCTGGGACGCACGCCGGTGTAGGCGGTGGAGACGTCGACGTGCTGGTGGACCTTTTCCCGCAGCTCCCGCGGGATGTCCAGCATGTCGCAGATGACGTGGATGGGCAGCCGGGCCGCGACCTGGTGGACGAAGTCGCGGGGGCCGTCCTTGACCACGTCGTCGACGATCCGGGCGCAGGCCGCCTCGATGTCGCTCTGCAGCCCGGCCAGCATGCGCGGGCTGAAGGAGCGGGTCACGATGCGGCGCAGGCGGGCGTGGCGGGGGTCGTCCATGTTGACCATGGACTCGCCGAACACCTGCTTGACCCAGCCCGGCGGCTCGGGGTTGGTGACGGCCGGCTCGCTGGAGAACACCTTGGCGTTGCGGCTGGCCTCCACCACGTCGGCGTGGCGGACCAGGGCGTAGAAGCCCTTGCCGGAGCGCAGGAGCGGCACCCGCTTCTCCTCGAAGAACACCGGGTGCTCCAGCTGCCGGAGCCGGGCGAACGCCTCGTGCCGTTCCTTGAGGGGTTTGCGCCAGAAGTCCAGGTCCGCGAGATCGATGTCCGCCACGTCGATAGCCACGCGTCCATCCTGGCACGTTCCCAGGGTGATCCGTCATGGATCCCCGAGCCCGCCGGGGTTCCCGCGCCTCAGCGGGAGCAGGCCGTCACGCTCCTGATCCGGGTCACGTCCGCGAGCCGTACGAGCTGGTGATTGTCACCGACCTTGACGATGAGGCTGCCGCCGCTGGTGTCGAGGAGCGCCCCACACAGGCGGCCTCCGGCCGACTCCACGACGACCAGCGGGCCCTTGGCGGCGGCGACAGGGGCCAGCCACGAGGCGACCACCGCGACGGCCACGGCCGCCACGCCACCCACGGTCAGCCGCCGGGCCCGGGTGACCGCCCGCTCGATCCGGGCGACCTCGCCCCTCGTCCAGTCGCGCAGGTCCTCGCCGGTGAGGAGCGTGCGGTCGGACGGGCGCCCGGACGCGGCGCCCACCGCGGTGAGCGTCGCCTGCACCAGCATGGCCAGCGCCGCCGCCAGCAGCACGGGCACCAGCCACCGGTACGGCAGGGCCAGGTCGCCGACGCCGTCGCGGCCCTTGACGACGAGGACGGCGGCGAGCAGCGTGGTGACGCCGGTCAGCCCGGTCCGCCAGCTCTCCGCCTGCTTGCGGGTGATCTCCAGCTGCTCGTACTGGAGGCGCTGCGCCTTCTGAGCCCACCGCCACGCGTCCAGCCGGCTCACGCGGGCAGCTCCACGGTCCAGAACGCGCCGCAGCCGTAGTCCCACGCCGTCTCCGGGCGGTTCGGGTGCAGGTGGCCGCACTCGCAGTAGACGGTTCGCCGGCCCGTGGGCTTCTCCTGCGCCGGGGCGCCGCGGCCGAGAAGGGAGCCGAGGACGCCCTTGGAGCCGACGGCGCCGTACGGCCACGGGGTGACGGTCCAGCCGTGGCAGGCGGGGCAGGTGCCGGAGACCTCCAGCCCGCCGTCGGCGCCGTTCCCGGTGACGGTGAACCCGGACGCCTGGGGCCCTGGTCCCACACCCGGTAGTCGATGGACTTGTGGCTCTCGATGCCGGGGATGGCCTCAGCCAAGGGTCTCCTCCTGGGGGAAGGTGAGGGCGAACAGGGGGGCGTAGCGGCGCAGGCGGTCGCGGACCCGGGCGGGCGTCTCGTCGAGCTGGGAGGCGGCGCGGGCGAGGTGGTCCGCGGTGACGGCTCCGCTGACGGCGGGGGCGTGGCCCTCGAGGTGGACGGTGAGGGCGAGCAGGTCCTGCCAGTGGACGATGCCGTCGGGGACGGCGTCGTGGGGGTAGTCGAGGGTGACGCCGAGGGGGGTGAAGCGTTGGAAGCGCTCGTGGGTGTGGACGAGGGTCCAGCCGTTGCGCCCGGCCACGCGGACCAGGTGGAGCGCGTCCTCGGCGGCCCTGGGCAGGGGCATCCCGAACGCGGCGAGGGGGCGGATCACATCCAGGTACGCGCCCACGGACAGGCCCGAGTCGTGCGCGGCCGCCACGATGTCGCCGGCCTCCGTCTGCCAGGACAGCGAGCGAGGCCACCCGCCGGAGCACGCTCTCGAGGGGCAGTTCGAGCCGCATCGACGCCCAGGCGAGCCGGCCGGCGACGTCGCCGCGCGGTGCGGCGCCTTCGCGGGCGCACGCGGTGAGGGCCGTCAGAAGGGCGTCGTCGTCGACCTCGAGACCGGTGACGGGAGGCACGTCCCTGGCGGCGGACAGGTCGAGACCTGTGATCGCGAAGCGCCGTGCCCGCGCCAGCCGCTCGGCCACGCTCTCGGCCGGATTCGTCAGGACGCCGAGCAGGTCGTCGAGCGTCGATGCTCGAAGATCCGCTGCGCCGTCCGCGGAGTCTCCTTCGTCATCTCCCACAGCCACGACATCGTCAGCCCCGGCCACCGCTCCAGCTCGGGCAGGTGCCGCTCGATCTCGGCGTCCACCCACCCCTTGTCCCACTCGCGCACCCGCTTGCGGTCCACGGTGAACCGGGGCCGATGGACGCCCCGCAGGTTCACGACCGGGCCGTACATCTCCTCATTCGTACGCAGCCCATCCGCCAGCAGGCCGCCGGACCCGGGCACCCACCACAGGTCCTCGCCGCACTTCAGCGCCCCGTCCCCCTCGCGCAGTTCGCCCGCGGGCCACGTCTCCTCGCCCCGCCCGTCCTCCGTGACCTCGACCTCGTACTAGGCCACCCACAGCAGCCGCCGCAGCGTGCGCAGCGCGGAGACCTCCCCGGCCCTGGGATAGGGCCAGCCGGGCGCGCCGCCGCTCGTCCGGGCGGGAACCCGGTGGGCGAGCGGACACCTGCACAGGTGAGAGCCCGGTGGGGGGCGGCTACGCGTCCGGGTACGAGCCCGGCGGCGCGGCGGGCAGGACGACGCGGAACACCGCGCCCTTCCCCGGCTGCGACGAGGCGGTGATCGTGCCCCCGTGCGCCTCCACGAGCGTGGCCGCGATCGACAGGCCGAGCCCCGACCCGCCGGTGCTGCGCGCCGGGTCGGCCCGGTAGAACCGCTCGAACACCAGCTCCGCCACCTGCTGCGGGAAGCCCGGCCCCTCGTCGGACACCTCCAGCTCCGCGCGGCCGCCGAGCAGGCCGACCCCGACGCGGAACGGCGTGCCGGGCGGCGTGTGCGTGAGCGCGTTGCCGACGAGGTTGCCGAGCACCTGGGACAGGCGCGGCTCGTCGCCGACCACCACCACGGGCCCCTCTCCCCCGTCGAGCCGGACCAGCTCGATGACCCGGTCGGGCGCGAGTGTCTGCGCGTCGATGACGGCCGTCGCGGCCAGGCTCAGCAGGTCGACGGGACGCCGGTCGAGGGCGCGGCGCTGGTCGAGCCGGGCGAGCAGCAGCATGTCCTCCACGAGCAGCCCCATGCGGGCGGCCTGGCCCTCGATCCGGCCGAGCAGCCGCACCGCCTCGTCCAGGCTCTGCTCCTCACTCAGCCGGTACAGCTCGGCGAAGCCCCGGATGGAGGTGAGCGGGGTGCGCAGCTCGTGGGAGGCGTCGGCCATGAACCTGCGCATCAGCTCCTCGGAGCGCCGGGCGGCCGTGGCCGAGCGGCGGGCCTCCTCGGCCGCCGCCTCCCGCTCCCGCACCGCCACCTCGATCCGGCCGAGCATGCCGTTGAGCGCCCGGCCGAGCCTGCCGACCTCGGTGGTGGCGGCCCACATCGGCACGCGGCGCGACAGGTCGCCGCCGGCGATGTCGCGGGCGGTGCGGGCGATCTCGCCGAGGGGACGCAGGCTGCGCCGTACGAGCCAGTGGCAGGCGACGCCGAGGACGGCCAGCGTGCCGCCGCCACCCACGACGACGATGAGGATGAGCTGGGAGACGGTGGCGTCCACGTCGCCGAGGTTGATCGCGATGACGCGGGAGGCGCCGTCACGGGCCGGCACGGCGATCACCCGCCACAGCGGCCCGTCGGCGGGCACCGACTCGACGGTGAAGGGACGGCCGGCGCGGCGGGCGACGTCGGCGCTGGTCAGGCGGGGCAGGTTCGGCGTGTAGGTGTCGGTGGACTCGGAGAAGCGGCGTACGACCGTGCCGCCCGCGTCCACGAGCACGCCGTGGAACAGGCCGTAGAAGCGCTCCGGCGCGCGAGAGCCCGGCGCGGGGTCGACGGGCGGCGGCACGCGCGGCGGGCGGCTGGCGGAGTGGAGCTGCTGGTCGACCCGCTCGACGAGGTAGCCGCGCAGCAGCCGCACCGCGAACAGCCCGGTCAGCGCGATGGCCAGCGTGACCATCAGCAGCGTCGCGGAGACCAGCCGCAGCCACAGCGGGGTGCGGGCGAGCCGCCGCCGCACCTGCCGGACGGCCTCACGCCCGCGCCTCATGCTCACTCCCCTGGTCAGTCCTTGGGCGGGCGAAGGATATAGCCCACGCCGCGCAGAGTGTGCAGGTGGCGGCGCTCGCCGGTGTCCAGCTTGCGGCGCAGGTAGGAGACGTACGACTCGACGAGGCCGACGTCGGTGCGCCAGTCGCCGTTCCAGACGTGGTCGAGGATCTGCGTCTTGGACAGCACCCGGCCGGCGTTGAGCATGAAGTAGCGCAGCAGCCGGAACTCGGTGGGCGACAGCCGGACGGGCAGCCCGTTGCGCCACACCTCGTGCGTCTCCACGTCGAGCTCCAGGTCGCCGGCGCGCAGCCGGTTGGGCAGTGGCGCGCCGCGCCGGGTGCGACGCAGCACCGCCCGGATGCGGGCGATGACCTCCTCCAGGCTGAACGGCTTGGTCACGTAGTCCTCGCCGAGGCCCAGACCGGCCAGCCGGTCCTCGGGGGTGTCCTTGGCGGTGACGAACAGCACCGGGACGCGCCGGCCGCGCGAGCGCAGCCGCGTGGCCACGGTCAGCCCGTCGAGGTCGGGCAGCATCACGTCCAGCATGACGAGGTCGGGGGCGCACTCCTCGGCCACCCGCAGGGCGTTTCTGCCGTCGGCGGCGGTGAACACCTCGAAGCCGGCCATGCGCAGGCTCGCCGAGAACAGCTCCCTGATGTTGGGCTCGTCGTCGACGACCAGGAGCCTGGCCTCGGGCACCCTCATCGGCCGCCGCCTCCCTGGCTGATCGACACGGCCGAGACCGAGCCGTCGGCGGCCTTCCGGCCGCGCACCACGACGGTGGTGCCGGTGGCCAGGTCGGTCACCTTGCCGGGCTTGGAGATCTGCACCGTGGTCGAGCCGGTGGTCGTGACGGTGACGGTGGAGCCGTCCATGGCCTTCAGGTATACCTTGCCGTCCTCGACCTTCTCGACGGTTCCCACCGTGCCGCCGCCGAAGCCGCCCATGCGCTGGCCGGGCTGCCCGCCGCCCGGCTGACCGCCGTAGCCGGGGGACATGCCGTCGCCCTGCGTGCCGCCCATACGTCGGCCGTACCCCTGGGGACCGGCGCCCGCCTGACGGCCGCCCGCGGCGGCGGCCGGTGCGGCGCCGCCGCCCAGCGTCTTGTGCGCCTGGATGCCGATGAGCACGCCGGCCACCAGCACCACGCCCGCCCCGAGCGCGAGCGTGAGCCTGGACGGCCCCTTGCGGGGCCGGACGGCCAGCTCCTCGCGCAGGTCGTCGCGGAACGGCGAGGAGTCGAGCGGGGTGTCACGCTCGGCCATGTCAGTCTCCTGGAGGGCTAAGGGGGATGGGGAAGCGTCACTCGTGGCGCAGGGCCTGGATCGGCCGCAGCTTCGCGGCCCGGTTGGCGGGGTAGCTGCCGAAGAACAGCCCGATGCCGACCGACACGCCGAGGGCCAGCACCACGGACGACGGGACGAGCACCGGCTCGATGCCGGCGATGGTGAAGCGGGTGCCGGCGAACGCCACCAGCACCCCGGACAGCCCGCCGACGAGGCTCAGCACCGTGGCCTCCATCAGGAACTGGCCGAGGATGGCGCCCCGGGGCGCGCCGATGGCCTTGCGGATGCCGATCTCCCTGGTCCGCTCGGTGACGGTGACGAGCATGATGTTGGTGATGCCGATGCCGCCGACCAGCAGCGAGATCGCCGCGACCGCGCCGAGCAGCACGGTGAAGGTGCCGGTCGCCTCGCTGACGGTCTCCTGGAGGACGGCCTGGTTGAGGATGCGGTAGTCGGCGGCGGCGGTGCCGGTGATGCCGTGCCGCTGGTTGAGGATGGCCGTGACCTCGGCCTGCGCCGTCGCGGTGGCGGACGCGCCGGTGGCCCGTACGACGATCGAGCCGAGCGAGCCGAACCCGGTGAGGCTCTGCTGGACGGCCGGGAGCGGCGCGAGGGCCACGTCGTCGGCGTCCTGCATGCCGGTGGAGCCGCTCTCCTTGAGCACGCCGACGACGGTGAACGGCACGCCCGACACGGTGACCTGCCTGCCCACCGGGTCGAGGTCGCCGAACAGCTCCCCGGCCACGGTCGTGCCGAGCACCATGACCTTGCGGGCGGCCAGCACGTCGTCGTTGAAGAAGTACGTGCCGCGGGCCACCTGCTTGTTCATGGCCTCGAAGTAGCTGGGGTAGGTGCCGACGAGCTGGGCGATGCCGTGGCTGGCCGCCTCGTAGGTGGCGGTGGCCGAGCCGGCGGTCACGACGGGCGAGACGGACGCGACCGACGGGGCGGCCGCCTTGTCCGCCAGGGCCTCGGCGTCGGCGAGGGTGAGCTGCCGCGCCTGGGTGCGGGGGCCGGTGTTCTGGCCGCCGCCTCCCGGTCCCCCCCGGCCGGCGCCTGCGCCGGTGAAGGACGGGGAGATGGTCAGGGTGTTGGCGCCGAGCCGCTGGATGTTCTTCTGGATGCTCTGGGAGGAGCCCTCGCCGACGGCGACGAGCAGGATGACCGCGGCGACGCCGATGAGGATGCCGAGCGTGGTCAGGGCGCTGCGCATCTTGTTGGCCAGCAGGCCGCGCAGCGCGAAGCGGAGGATCTCCAGCCGGTTCACCGGGCCGCCTCCACGAGCCTCGGCGGCGGGCCGTCCACCGGCGCCTGCCTGCGGTCCTCGACGATCGCGCCGTCCACGAGGCGGATGACCCGCTTGGCGTGCGCGGCGACGTCGTCCTCGTGGGTGATGAGCACGATCGTGCGGCCGGAGGTGTTGAGCCGGTCGAGGATGTCGAGCACGTCGCGGGTGGAGGCGGTGTCGAGGTTGCCGGTGGGCTCGTCGGCCAGCAGCAGGGAGGGCGCGGTGACGAGCGCGCGGGCGACGGCGACGCGCTGCTGCTGGCCGCCGGACAACTGGTTGGGCTCGTGGTGCAGCCGGTCGGACAGGCCCACCTGCTCCAGCGCGGCCAGCGCCCGGGAGCGGCGCTCGGCCTGGCCGACGCCGCCGTACGCGAGCGGCAGCTCGACGTTGGCGAGGGCGCTCATGCGCGGGATCAGGTTGAACGACTGGAAGACGAAGCCGACCCGGCGGTTGCGCAGCAGGGCGAGCTGGTGCTCGTCGAGCAGGCCCACGTCGGCGCCGTCGATCTGGTAGCCGCCGGAGGTGGGGACGTCGAGGCAGCCGAGGATGTTCATGAGCGTGGACTTGCCGGAGCCGGAGGCGCCCATGATGGCCACGTAGTCGCCCTTGTCGACGTCGAGGTCCACGCCGCGCAGGGCGCGGACCCGGGCGTCGCCCTCGCCGTACTCCTTGACCAGGTCCCGCACGCGCAGGACGGGCGCGGTCATCGCCCGCCTCCGGGCACGCCGCCGGGGCCGCCGCCCGGGAAGCCGCCGCCGAAGCCGCGCTGCTGCTGGCCGTTGCCGGTGTTCGTCCCGGTGGTGACGGACGGCAGGACGACCACGTCGCCCTCGGACACGCCGGAGGTGATCTCGGCGGTGGCCGTGCCGCGCACGCCCACCTCGACCGGGGTCCTTACCTGGGCGCCGTCGCGCAGCAGGGTGACCGTGCTCTGGCCGCCGCCGGTGGAGATAGCGGCGGCGGGGACGGTCACGGCGTTCGCGGCGCTGCCGACGACGACCTCGACGGTGGCGGTCTGGCCGAGCCGGACCTGCGCGGGCACGCTGCCGAACGTGATCGTCACCGGGTACTGGACGACGTTGTCGCTGGTGGAGGCGACCGGCTGGATCTGGCTGACCTTGCCGGTGGCGGTGACGCCGGGCAGCGCGTCGAAGGTGACGGTGGCGCTCTGGCCGACCTTGAGCCTGCCGGCGTCTGACTCGGTGACCGAGCCGACGAGCTGGAGCTTGCCGGTGTCGGCCATCTCGATGAACCCGCTCGGGCCCGACGTGCCCTGCTGGGTGGGCTGGCCGCTCTGGCCCGACTGGCCGGACTGGGTCTGCCCGGAGCCGGAGCCGGACGAGGAGCCGCCGACGCTGCCGTTGACGGCGGTGACCGTGCCGGCGAAGGGGGCCCGGATGACGGTGCCCTCGACGGTCCGCCTGGCCTCGCGGTAGGCGTTGCGCGCCTTGACGTAGGCGGCGTAGAGCTGCGCGGTCGAGGTGCCGTCCTCGGTGGCGGAGGCGAGCGTGGCCTCGGCCGCCGACAGCATCTCCCGCGCGGCGTCGTCGTCCACCTCGGCGAGGATGTCGCCCTTGCGCACCTTGTCGCCGGCCTTGACGTTGACGCGCTCGACCGTACCGCTGGTGCCGAACGCCAGCGCCCTGCTCTTGGCGCTCTCCACGGAGCCCGACGCGGTCACGGACGCGGTCACGCTTCCCCGGCCGGCGGTCGCGGTCCGCAGAGCCGTCTCGCCGGCCGCCTCGCCCGTGCCGAGCTGGGCGTAGGCGAACGCAGCGCCGCCCAGGAGGAGCAGGGCGAGCGCTCCGTTGGTGACCAGCGTCCTGCGGCTGGTCGTGGTCGTCAGCGCTCTGCGCCGGGGGGACACCTTCACAGGCGGTGACCCTGGCACATCAGTCTGCGCCCGAGCCGGGAGCTTGCTGAAGGTTCGCTGACAACGGCCGCCGCCCCAGCGGCACACAGCGAACTCGGAGCCGGCTCGCAGGAGGGCGTGAACCTGCCGCGCCAGGATGGGCGCCCATGAGACCGACTTCGCGGCCTTCGCGGCCCAAGGCGCTCACGCTGGGCGCGCTGGCCCTGGCCGTCCTGGCGGCCGGCGCCGGCCTGGCCGTCGCCATGCGCGACGACGCCCCGGCCACCGCCCGGATCCAGCTCGCCGCGGCCAGGCGGGGCGTGGTGACCGCCTCGGTGACCGCCGCCGGCAGCACCGTCGACGGGTCGCGCCGCGACCTGGCCTTCGGCGGGTCGGGGACCGTGACGCGCGTGTACGTCAAGGTCGGCGCCAAGGTGCGCGCGGGCCAGGTGCTGGCCCGCATCGACGGGCGGGCCGCGCGCGAGGGGTACGAGGAGGCCAAGGCCGACCTGGCGGCGGCGCGGGAGGCGCTGGAGAAGGCGTCGTCCACGACCGGCACCTCGTCCTGCGCCCCCGCGACCTCAGGCACCACTTCGGCCGCCTTCCAGGGCTCTTTTCCTTCCCCGGTGTCCACGGCCGTCGCCGTCCAGCCCGCAGCCGTCCAGGATGCCGCCGCTCAGGACGCCGCCGTCCACGGTGCGGCCGCCCAGCTTCGGGGCGCCGGGGCGCTCGGCGTGCGGGCGGCGGTGGCGACCCGCGCGCCCGCGTCCCCCGGAGGGACGCCCCCCTCCCCCACGCCCTCCTCCGCGCGGCCGAGGGGAACGTCATGGCCCTCCGGCGACCCCGAGCCGGGCCCGACGCCCCCCGAGCCGCGGCCCACGGTCACCGTCACGGTGACGGCCACCGTCACGGCCACCGCGACGGTGACCGCCACCCCGACCAGGCCCTCGACCACCGAGCCCACGACGAGCCCCACCACTGGGCCCACCACTGGGCCCACCACCGGCCCCACCACCGGGCCGACGGGCGGCCCCGCCGACCCCGGCACGACCACGGCCCCCTCCGGCTCCCCCACTGGGCGGCCCGCCACCCCCACCGGCAAGGCCGGCCCGCGGGCCACCGGCGAACCCACCGGAAAGCCCACGGGCAGGGCGACCGGCAGACCCACGGGCAAGCCGTCCGGCCGTCCCTCCGCAGGAGCGCGTCCCTCCGGCGGAGCCCGTCCCTCCCAGAGGGCGTGCGCGCCGGGCGGCGGCGAGAAGGGCGGGATGAGCGAGGAGCAGGCGCAGGCGAACGTGGACCGCGCCGAGGCCGCGCTGGAGCAGGCCGCCGACGCGGTGCGGGGCACCCGCATCGTGGCGCCCGCCGCCGGCACGGTCCTGTCGGTCGCGGGCCGGGCGGGCGACGCCGCGGGCGGCGGCACGTTCGTCAGCCTCGGCGACCTGGACGAGCAGCAGGTCGAGGCCATGGTCACCGAGTCCGACGTGAACCGGCTCAAGATCGGCCAGAAGGCGCGGATCACGCTGGCCACGCGCCCCGGGCAGCGGTACGCGGGCCGGGTGACCGGCATCGCCCCGACCGCCACCGCGGACGGCGACCTGGTGCGCTACTCCGTCGCGCTGGCCTTCGACGAGCCGCCCGCGGGGATCATGCTGGGGCAGACGGCGTCGGTGGTGGTGACGACCGGTACGGCCGCGGACGCCGTCTACGTGCCCGTCGCGGCGGTACGCGGGCGCTCGGACGGCACCTCGGTGGTCACGGTGCGCTCGGGCGGCCGGGACGCCACCCGGGTGGTGTCCACGGGCGTGCGCGGCGACCAGTACGTGCAGGTGACCTCCGGGCTGAGCGAGAGCGACCAGGTGGTGCTGGAGGGCGGGTCGTCGGGCGGTTTCCCCGACGGCACGTGGCCCGGCCGCTGAGCCGGGCGGGCCCGGGGGCTTCCCGGCGGACGCCGGAATGCTGAGCGAACCCGCAGCGTCCTCCCAGCAAACGGTCAGGCGCGGGCCTGGGCGGAGGACGGGATGGTGACGCGGTACGCGGTCCTGGCCCGGGCTCCCCTGCGGCCGAACAGCCGGGTGCGCTCGGGGGCGTAGCCGTCCCAGGAGTCGAGGTTCACCTCGCGGCCGGGCCCGACCTTGTAGTCGCGCTGGGTCATCATGATCTGCCGGCCGAGCAGGTTCCAGCGGGCGGCGGAGCCGCCGCAGACTGCCCTCCAGCCAGCTCCACTGGCCGGAGCCGAGCAGGGTCCGCCTCGCGGACAGCCGGTCGTCGCAGCCCGCCCGTACGCCGTCGAGACATGCCTGGTCGTCGCGGAACTGCCGGGTGTCGAGCAGGTGGAAGCGGGCCAGCGGCCCCCAGGAGACGCGCCGGTTGACCCGCAGGACGGCGCCCTGGAGGCTGGCGCGGCGCAGCGGCATGTTCTCGTAGTAGGCGCGGAAGGCGTCGGCACGGCGGCGGGCGAACCCGGGCGCGCCGGGGTTGGAGACGGGGCCGGCCCAGTTGTTCTCTATCTCGTGGTCGTCGAAGGCGACCAGCCACGGGGCGGTGGGGTGGGCGTGCTGGAGGTCGGGGTCGCTCGTGTACTGGGCGTGGCGGAGCCGGTAGTCGGCCGGCGTCTCGCACCTGCCGGACGGAGCGGAAGCGCTCGTCGGAGGCGATCTGCCAGTCGACGTCCACGTCGCGGGAGGGCATGCCGCGGCGGCCGTCGCGGCCGAGCGGGTCGAGGGCGAGGCGGGTCCAGAGCACGAAGCCGCCGGTGGACGGGTCGCCGGAGGCGACGCCGAGCGTGAACGGGTCGCTCTTGAGCGCGAGGGAGGCGGAGGCCCGGGCCGGGGAGGTGAGAGGGCCGGCGGCCGGGGTGAGCAGGCCGGCGGCCGCCGCGGTGAGCAAGGATCCGCGGTTCACGCCTCAGGTATGTCCGGCGCCGCTGACCCGGTCATGACAGCGGCGCCACGTACGAGTGAACAGCTCCGGCCGGAGCGGCGTGTGCGGTGGTCAGAGGCGTGTCGCGGTGGTCAGAGGCCCAGGTCGGCGCGGAGCGCGGCGGCCGTGGTGAAGGGGACGGCGGTCATGCCCGCGGCCCGGGCCCCGGCCACGTTGTGCGGGCGGTCGTCCACGAACACCACGTCGGCGGGGTCGGCGCCGAGCTCGCGGGCGAGGTGCTCGTAGATCGCGCGATCGGGTTTGACCAGGCCGATCCGGCCGCTGTAGACGCGGTGCGGGATGGCGGCGATCCAGGGCAGCTCGTCCAGGCCGTCGGCCACGCAGGCGGGCGCGTTGGACAGCAGGCCCACCGGGCGGCCGGCGGCGAGCAGCTCGCCGAGGAGCGCGACCGTGCCCTCGTCCGGGTGCGACCAGCTCGCCAGATCCAGGGCGTTCAGGCGGGCGGCCTCCTCCGCGCCGACGGACCGGCCGAGCGCCGCCGACCAGAACTCCTCCGGCGTCAGCGTGCCCCGGTCGAAGTCGAGGCGGTGCTTCCAGTAGCCGTCCCGGAACGCCTCAGGGTCGGCGCCGGCCTCGCGGACCATCGCCTCCACATCGGCCTCGGGCTGGTCGCGGGACAGGACGTTGCCGTAGTCGAACACGATCCACTTCATACGAGAAAGGGTCGCAGATACGTGTCGAGCGCGGGGCAGCCCAGGTATTTCTCGGCCGTGTGGAAGTCGATCCAGTCGAGGTTGACCAGTTCCTCGACGTCCACCCCGGTGAAGCTGTCGCACAGGTCCGGGGGGATGGCCGCGATGTCGTCCTTGTCGGCGACGTTCACCCAGCGCCGGACGCTGGGCGGGCGGCCGCCGCGGCCGTTGACGGGCGCGGGCAGGAGGCGCTCGAAGACGACGTTGCGCATGCCGAGGGGGCTGCCGAGAGTCAGCAGCAGGTCCACCTCGAGGCGGGGGTCGGACCAGAGCGCCTCGTAGGCGACGACGCTGCCGAGCGAGTGCGCGACGACGACGCGCGGCCGGTTGCGCCGGATCGTCGCGGCGACGGCCTGCCGCGACCGCTCCCGCCGGACGGGATCGGTCAGGTACGCGGCCACCTCCGGCGCGAAGAGCCCGGCGAACGCCGCCGAGCGGGCGTCGAGCCGCGTCAGCAGCCATCCCGTGAACGTGCGGAGCGCGCCGGTGACGTGCTCGCCCCAGCCGCGCTGCCGGGCCCACTCGGCGAGGACGTGGTGGGCGTCGGCGCCCATGGCGGCGAACGCCTTCGGCCCCTCCTCGGGGGCGCGGTCGCGCAGGAGGTGGGAGAAGTAGGCGACCTCGGTGAAGTACGGCCGTGGATCGCCGCCGAGCGCCGCGTGTAAGTAGCGGTCCCACTTGAGGCGCATCGCCTCGGCCGCCCCGCTCGCCGAGTTCCCGGCGTTGATGTAGTAGTCGTACTTGCCGATTCCGTGCACGCCGACGATGCCTGCCACAGCGCCTCCCCACTAGACCCGCGGATTCCCGGCGATGGTCGCACATGTCGCTTGCATCACACCATCAGAGCGCGGTCACGCCCCCGCGCGTCACTTCCAGAACCTGACCTCCGGGAAGGACGGGAAGGGTCCGTCCAGCGGCGGCTGGGTGCGTCCACGCAGGTGCCGGTCCATGAAGGCGGCCACGTAGACCAGGGTGACGTCGAGCTCCCTGGCCGCCCGGCTCGTGCGCCTTCCCCGCGCCCATCAGCAGGAACGGCCGCGCCATGAGGGCGGCGCGGCGTGGTCAGGGGTCGCGGCCCAGGCGCTTCAGGCCGGGGCGGCGTGGTCAGGGGTCGCGGCGCAGGCGTTTGAGGTCGGCGCGCTGCTTCTTGGCGGCGATGCGCCGCTCGACCGAGCCGCGGCTCGGCTTGGTGGGGCGGCGGCGCTTGGGCGGGGGCGCGATCGCCTCCCTCAGCCGCTGCGCCAGCCGCTGGCAGGCCGCCTCACGGTTGCGCAGCTGCGAACGGTACTCCGAGGCGGCGATCGTGATCGTCGGCGTGCCCAGCCGGTCGAGGGCGCGGGCCTTGAGCTCCGGCGGGAGCGCGGTGGTGGCCGCCAGGTCGAAGCTGAGCTCCACCCGGCTGTCCGTGGTGTTGACGCCCTGGCCGCCCGGGCCGGAGGAGCGGGAGAAGCGCCACACGAGCTCGGCGTCGGGGATGACGACCGCGTCGTTGACGACCAGCGGGCCGGGCATCGTGGTGTGCTCCTGTCGTTCCGTCCTGGGCGGGGGGATCGCCTCAGAGGGTTCCCGTTCTCCGGGGTTCCCGTTGTCCTTTCAACCGTACCGAGCGGACGGGCGCGGCGGCCAACGGCTTTTCGCTCCGTACACGGGTCCGGCCCGGCCGGTGCGCGGCCGGGCCGGAGAGAGCCGGCGGTGAGTACGGCGTCAGGCGGTGAGCGCGGCCTCCCGCTTCAGGGCGGGCTGCCGGAGGGGTACGGGTTCCATGACGGGTACGGGCTCGCCGACAGCGGCTGGGCAGAGGCGGCTCACCACGTCCCGCACCTGCTCGCGCAGCCGGCCCACGGTGAGGCGGCCCCGCTCGTCGAAGTGCGGGCAGAGCGGCGAGATCACCAGCTCGGCCCCCATGACCACCGCCCCTGCCTCGGTGAGCTGCCGGTACAGCTCCGCCTGCGCCCACATGGCGCCGCAGGGACGCGCGCTGGCGCTCATCACCGCGACGTGCTTGCCGGTCAGCGTGCCGGAGGCGGACAGCCAGCGCAGCGCGTCCCCCAGCTCGACCGGCAGCAGGCTGTGCTCGGGTGCGATCAACAGCAGCGCGTCGGCGTCGTCCACCATGCGGAGCAGCCCGGAGGGCGTGTCGGGCACGGGTCCGGTGGTGAACGGCGGCACCGCGGCGAGTTCCTTCCAAGGCGTGAAGTCCACGCCGGACGGGAGCTCACCGCTCACCGCTGCCAGCAATCTATTGATGAAGGATCCTGCGTGGAGGCTCGCGGCGATCCCGATGATTCTCACCGTCTACTCCCGAAGGATCTCGATGTGGTGCCCATGGCCGGGAACCTGCCCGATGTCGGGGATGTCCAACACCACTTCAAGGTCAAGTTGCCGCCGGGGCTGCCGGAGCGTGCGCGCGAGCCCCTGACCTGTGCTGAAGCCCGCAAGAACGAGATCAACAGAAGAATGTTCCGCGACCGATGGGGTCAGGGTGACAATGGGAAGATCGCCTCATCACCCGGCGTGAGGGCGCTACGGGCGGATGTCGCGGGGCCGGCGGAAGACGACGATCAGCACCCGCAGCACCAGGATGCCGCTGATCACGAGCAGGTTGTAGCCGATGAGCTGGAAGAGGCTGATCGCCGGGGTCACCCGCGGCCCGCCTTCGAGGCCGAGGAGCATCGCCGCCATCAGACCGGCCGTCGCCCCGAGGACCGTCAGCAGCACCTGGTGCAGCAGCCCCGTCAGGAAGCGGCGGTCGCGGTCGTCGGCGAGGAGGCGGACGTTCACGCCCAGGCGGCCGTGCTCGGCGGCGCTCGCGATGCGCTCCATCCGGCGGGGCAGGCGCCGCAGCATGGGCAGCAGCGTGGCCACCTCCTGGACGACCGTCTCCTTGACCGTGCCGGCGTCGAGCCGCTCGGAGAGGTGGCGGCCGGCGAACGCGCGCGCCTCGCCGACGAGGTCGAAGCCCGGCGCCAGCCGTTGCAGCGTCCCCTCCAGCGTGGCGAGGGCGCGGAAGACCGCGGCGACCTCCGGCGGGACGGACAGCCCGTGCCCGGACACGATCCTGAACAGGTCGGTGAACATCTGGACGCTCACCGATCCCGGCACCAGATGCCTGGCCATGAACTGGCCGAGAGCGCGCTCCAGCGCCGGCTCGTCGACGTCCTCGGGCCTCGGCATCACCTCCAGCAGCGCGTCGGTGACGGCCACCGGGTCCTGCCGGTTCATGGCGAGCAGGAAACGCTGGAGCGCGGAGCGCACGGAGGCGTCCAGGCGTCCCACCGAACCGAAGTCGAGCAACGCGAGCGTGCCGTCGTCCAGCAGCATGAGGTTGCCCGGATGCGGGTCGGCGTGGAAGACGCCCTCCACGAGCACCTGCCTGAGCAGGCAGTCCAGCAGCGCGCGGGCGCGTTCGAGGCCGAGGGCGCCGTCGTCGGCGGCGGCGAGCGGGCGGCCCGTCAGGCGCTCCATGACGAGCACGTTCTCGCCGCACAGGGACGGGACCGGCGCCGGGTACATGACCGCGACGCCCCCGGACGACGTCCCGTTGGCGCCCGGAACCCCGGCCAGGCCGGAGGCGGGGAACGCGCCGAAGGCCGGGGACGCGCCCGCGGCCGGTGACGTGCCGAAGGCCGGGGACTCGCCCGCGGCCGGGGACGCGCCGGACGACCCGCCCGACCACCCGCCGGACGACGCGCCGGCTGACCTGGAGGCGATGACAGCCGCCATGTTGGCCGCCTCGACGCGGAAGTCGAGCTCCTCGCGCAACGCCACCGCGAACCCCTCGGCCAGCTCGCGCACCCCGAGCGAGCGCCCCCAGCGGGTGCGGGTCTCCAGCGTCGCGGCCAGACGGCGCACGATGTCGAGGTCCCTGGCCACGACCCGGTCGATGCCGGGCCGTCGCACCTTGACCACGACGCTCTCACCGGAGCGCAGCCGGGCCGCGTGCACCTGCGCGATCGAGGCGGCGGCCAGCGGCGTTCGGTCGAACTCCGCGAACACGCTCTCGGGCGGGCCGCCCAGCTCGGCCGTCAGCACCGGCTCGATCTGCTCCCACGGGGCGGGGGCGACCCGGTCCTGCAGCAGGCCGAGCTCCTCCACGAACTCCGCCGGCAGCAGGTCGCGGCGCGTGGACAGCACCTGGCCGAGCTTGACGAACGTGACGCCGCCGTCGTCGAGCGCCTGGCGCAGCGACGCCGCGAGCCGCCGCCTGCCGGTCCGGTCCTCGATCCGCGCCCCGCGTCCGCGCAGGTACGGGCCGAGGCCGTGGCGGATCGCGATGCGGGTGATCTGGGAGTACCGCCTGGCACGGGAGATCCGGCCGCGCATCGAGCGGGCCAGCTCCAGCGGGCCGGGGATGGATCCCGGCGGGACCAGCGCCTCGGCCAGCACCAGGAGCACCATGGGGATGAGCACGACGCACATGGCGACGAGCAGGAGCACCCAGACGGCGCCGATGCCGGGATCGGCCGGCGTCTCGCCGGCGGGCGTCCGGGGGAACGAGTTGAGGATCGGCGAGAGCAGCGGGGCGGACAGGGTGAAGGCCAGCAACCCGGCCAGGAACGTTCGGATCGCCCCGAACCTGACTCCCAGCAGCCTTCGGGCGGCCCCTGCCAGCAGGAGGATCATCACCAGGGCGGCGACGGAGACGACCAGCGTCACGGGGAAGTCCATGGCACTGGATCATCCCAGACAAACCACCCCACACCTCCCCGCACCACCAGACCTGGCAGGTGGCGGCCGGGCGGGGGCCACTCCGAGAGGCGGGATACCCCCCGCACCGCCTCCGGAGGACGAGGGCACGCCGGGCCCGGTGGGGGGTGGCCGGGCGGACGGCGCCGGTCGGGCGGGCCGGGCGGGTTCAGGGGCCCGGGCGGTCGCGGTGGGTCAGCGGGCGGCGGCGGCGCGGGCGCGGCGTTCCTCGCGGCGCTCCACGAAGCGCGCGGCCGTGGCCTCCGTCTTGGCCAGGAACGCCGACAGCTCCTCGCGGGCCTGCTCGCCCTCGGCGTCGAGCCCGGTCTTGTCGAAGACCGACCACTGCTTCAGCACCGGCATGAGCACGTCGTCGAGGTGGAGGCGCAGGTCGTAGATGCCCTCGTGGGCGATGATCATCGCCTTGCGGGTGAAGCCCTCGATGCCGGATCCCGGCATCTGGAAGGTGGTGACCACGTCGGTCACGGCCCGCATCGTCTGGTTGGGGTCGAGCTCGAAGGCCGCCTTGAGCAGGTTGCGGTAGAAGAGCATGTGCAGGTTCTCGTCGGCGGCGATGCGGGCGAGCAGCCGCTCGCAGCCCTCGTCGCCCGAGGCCCTGCCGGTGTTGCGGTGCGCGATGCGGGTGGCGAGCTCCTGGAAGGAGACGTACGCGAGCTGCTGGAGCATCGTGCTGTACTCGCTGGTGAAGCCGCTCTCCATGTGGACCATGCGCGCGCGCTCCAGCGCGACCGGGTCGACCGCGCGCGTGACCGTGAGGTAGTCGCGGATGGCGGTGCCGTGACGGTCCTCCTCGGCGGTCCAGCGGTGGACCCACGTGCCCCACGCGCCGTCACGGCCGAACGTGGTGGCGATCTCGTGGTGGTAGCTGGGGAGGTTGTCCTCGGTGAGCAGGTTGACGATCAGGGAGACGCGCGCCGCCTCGGGCAGCTTGGAGTCGCTGTCCTGCCAGGCCTCACCACCGTAGACCCCGTCGAAGTCGCGCCCCTCGCTCCACGGGACGTACTCGTGGGGGAACCACTCCTTGGCCATCGTGTGATGGCGGTCGAGCTCTCCCGCGACCACGGGTTCGAGCTCGTGCAGAAGCTGCGTCTGCGTCATCGCCATAAGAACGTTCTCCTTTGTTACGGGACCGTAGGTTAGGGTACCCGAAGCCCGCTCCGGTCCCGTAAGGAGAGTCATGCGTCCCAGCGTGCGTGGCCTGCTGCTCGACCGCGAGGAGCGGCTGGTGCTGTTCCGGCGCACGGTCCCCGGACGTGAGGTCTACTGGTCGGTGCCCGGCGGCCACGTGGAGCCGGGCGACGCCACCCTGGAGGACACGCTGCGCCGGGAACTCCTGGAGGAGCTGGGCGCCACGGTTTCGGGCGTCACGCCGCTGACCACGGTGAGCTATCCGTGGCAGGGCGGGGTGAAGGTGCAGCACGTGTACGGCTGCCGGCTGGTCGGCATGGACTGGGCGCTGCGGCACGGCCCGGAGGTGGACGACGCTGCGCGCGGACGGTACGAGGTGGAGCGGCTGCCGCTGCGCCGTTCGGAGATCACCTCCCGGCACGTGGTGCCGGAACCGGTCGCCGGCTACCTGTCGCGGCACATCGCGGCATTGCCCCGGCTCATCCCTCGCGACGGTCCTCGATCTCCCACAGGTGGTCGATGACGTGCCAGGCCACGCGACGGGCGGCGTAGCGCGGCACCCAGCCCGTGTCGCCCGGCGGCTCCCAGGGCCGGGCCAGCACGTCGGCGAGCTCGTCGCGCATCGCGTCGCGGTCCTCGCGCGACCGGTACGGCTTGTGCCGCACGCCGAGCTTGCGGGCGTAGGAGCGCTCGGCCTCCACGACGTGGGCGTAGATCTTGGAGGTGTCGCGCCCGCCTCCCCTGGGCCCCTTGCGCAGTTCTTCCGGCGAGGCCGCCACGGTCTCGCCGAACAGCTCCCACGTGGCGCGCAGCAGGGCCACCTGCCTGCGGCCCTCCTCCGCGTCCAGGGGTTCCAGGTCCAGACCGGGCATCCTGGAGGGCGCGCCGAAGTCGGTGGTCGCGTCGCCGGGTATCCGCTCGGCCACGACGGGCTCACCGGGCTCGAACGCGAGGCCCGCCCGCTCCGCGATCACCCGATAGCGCGGCACGTACTCCATGAGCAGGTCGAGGGCCGCCTCCTCGCCCTTGGCGACGCGGCACCAGCCGGGCCACTCCAGCGAGCAGGCGAAGACCCTCTTGGGGCCGAGCTCCAGATAGACACGGGTCATGACTCTGAGCCTGCCACCCGTACCTGTCAGATCCCGTCAGGTACGGGCCCCAACCTCAGACGAGGTCGATGAGATCCGCCACCGACTCGACCACGAGCGAGGGGCGGTAGGGGAAACGGTCGATCTGCTTGGGCTGGGTGACGCCGGTCAGGACGAGGATCGTGTAGAGACCGGCCTCCATGCCGCACACCACGTCGGTGTCCATGCGGTCGCCGATCATCGCGGTGGTCTCGCTGTGGCCCTCGATGGCGTTGAGCGCGCTGCGCATCATCCGGGGGTTGGGCTTGCCGACGAAGTAGGGGTCGACGCCGGTCGCCTTGGTGATCATCGCGGCGACCGCCCCACAGGCGGGCAGGGAGCCCTCGGTGGAGGGGCCGATCGGGTCGGGGTTGGTGGCGATGAAGCGGGCGCCGTTCTCGATGAGCCGGATCGCGCGGGTGATCTGCGTGAAGCTGTAGGTGCGGGTCTCGCCGAGCACGACGTAGTCGGGGTCGAGGTCGGTGAGCACGTAGCCGACCTCGTGCAGGGCGGTGGTCAGGCCGGCCTCGCCGATCACGTACGCCGAGCCGCCGGGCCGCTGGTCGTCGAGGAACTCGGCGGTGGCCAGGGCGGAGGTCCAGATCGACTGCTCCGGCACCTGCAGGCCCGCCGCCGCGAGCCGTACCGACAGGTCGCGGGGTGTGTAGATCGAGTTGTTGGTCAGCACCCTGAACGGTTTGCCCGAGTCGCTGAGCCGTTTGATGAAGGTGTCGGCGCCGGGAACGGGACGGCCCTCGTGCACGAGGACGCCGTCCATGTCGGAGAGCCAGTAATCGATCCGTTTACGCTCGGTCACCCGGTCATGGTACAGAGGGAGTCTTGTCGACTTCGCGACCGGCATATGAGCGAATAGGGGCTATGTCGCTCACGTCGTTCACCGAACCCGCGCAGGACCTGCGCGACGAGCTGGTCGCGCTGCGCCGCTCGCTGCACGCCACCCCCGAGATCGGCCTCTCCCTGCCGCGCACCCAGGAGAAGGTTCTGGGAGCGCTCGACGGGCTCCCGCTGGAGATCTCGACGGGCGCCGCGCTCAGCTCCGTCACCGCGGTGCTGCGCGGCGGGAACCGCCCGATCGGCGGGGAGGCCCCGGTCGTGCTGCTGCGCGGCGACATGGACGGCCTGCCGGTCACCGAGCGGAACGACCTGCCGTACCGGTCGGAGATCGAGGGCCGGATGCACGCGTGCGGCCACGACCTGCACACGGCGATGCTGGCGGGCGCGGCGCGGCTGCTGAGCGGGCGGCGCGAGGAGCTGACGGGCGACGTCGTGTTCATGTTCCAGCCCGGGGAGGAGGGGTTCGAGGGCGCCAAGGTCATGATCGACGAGGGCGTGCTGGAGGCGGCGGGGCCCCGGCCGGTCGCCGCGTACGGCCTGCACGTGATCTCGTCGATGCTGCCGCCGGGCCTGTTCACCTCGCGGCCGGGGCCGATCATGGCGGCGGCCGACGTGTTCCAGGTCAGGGTCAAGGGGCGCGGCGGTCACGGCTCCAGCCCGCACCGGGCGCTGGACCCGGTGCAGGCGGGCTGCGCCATGGTGACCGAGTTGCAGACGATGGTGACGCGCACGTTCGACGTGTTCGACCCGGTGGTGGTCACGGTCGGGCAGTTCCACGGCGGGACGGCCGACAACGTGATCCCGGACGAGGCGTACTTCGAGGCGACGGTGCGCACGTTCAGCGCGGGCGCGCGGACGCTGGCCAAGAGGCGGCTGGTCGAGGTCGTGGAGGGGGTCGCGGCGGCGCACGGGTTGGGCGTGGAGACCTCGTTCGGCATGGGCTACCCGGTGACCGTGAACGACGCCGACGAGGCCGGCTTCGCCGAGCGCACAGCCGGCGACCTGTTCGGGCCCGGCCGGTTCCTGGTGACGCCGCAGCCGGTGATGGGGTCGGAGGACTTCTCGTACGTGCTGGAGCGGGTGCCGGGGGCGTTCCTGTTCCTCGGGGCGTGCCCGCCGGAGCGCGACCCGTCGTCGGCGCCGTACAACCACTCCGCGGAGGCGCTGTTCGACGACGCGGTGGTGCCGGACGGCGCGGCGCTGCTCGCGACCCTGGCCCGTGACCGCCTGGCCGCGGCGGCGACCCTGGACGCCTGAGCGCCCCGCCCACGGTCCCTCCGTACGCTGGGACGCGTGATCGATCGTGTTGCCGTCGACGGCCGGCCCGCGGGCGCCGGCGACCTCGGGCTCGCCGCGGCGGCCCGCTACGGGCACTTCACCGCCATGCAGGTACGCGGGGGCCGGGTACGCGGCCTGGCCCTGCACCTGGCCCGTCTACGCGCGGCCAACGAGGAGCTGTTCGGCGCGGGCCTCGACGAGGACCTGGTTCTGGCCACCGTGCGCCACGCCCTGGACGGCGAGCCCGACGCGAGCGTGCGCGTGATCGTCGCCGAGCGCGACGGCGTGCGGGTGATCGCCACGGCGGCGCCCCCGCACGCGTGGCCGGACACTCCCCTGTCCCTGCTCCCGGTGCGTTACGCGCGCTACCTGCCGCACGTCAAGCACCTCGGCGGCTTCCCCCAGCTCCACCTGGCCCGAAGCGCGCCCGCCGAGGGCTTCGACGACGTGCTGTTCGTGGACGCCGACGGCTTCGTCTCCGAGGCGTCGATCGCCAACCTGGGCTGCTTCGACGGGGAGCGGCTCGTCTGGCCGGACGCCCCGATGCTGCGCGGCATCACGATGGCGCTGCTGGAGGAGGGCGAGCTGCCGAGCGGGCGGCGGCCCATGAAGGTCGCCGGCCTGGCGGCTCACCCGGCGGTCTTCCTGACGAACTCGTGGGGCGTGGTGCCGGTGTCGCGGGTCGGTGACCTGCGGATACGCTCGGACAAGGCCGCCCTGGCCCGGGTGAGGGACGCCTACGAGCGCGTCCCCTGGGATGTGATCTGACCCGTACGTCCGACCTGGGAAGGAATGGAGCCGAGCGCCATTGCGGACACCCATGAAGGAAAGTTACATTAGCCTCACAACCCCTGGAGATTATTGACGCGTCTTTGGCGCGACCGTAGGGTCCGGTCAATCCTGCAGATCCTGAACAGGCCAGACATCCCCCGGAGCGGAACATGAAGCGACTAGCAGCGGCAGCGGCGTTGCTGGGCCTTGCAGCCACCGTGACAGCGTGCAGCGGTGGTTCCACCACCAAGTCCGGTTCGGGCGGAGGTGGCGGGCTCTTCACGACGATCGACGTGAACAGGACCGGCGGCCTGGAGCCGTCGGCCCCGGCCAATCCGTACAACCCGAAGGGGAACTCGTTCTCGGCCTTCAACTCGATGAAGCTGGGGTGGGTCAAGAATCATCTGACGGACCCGAACCAGGCGCTGCCCGGCATCGCGGCCAGCTGGGAGGTCGCCCCGGACAACTCCGCCATCACGCTGAAGCTGCAGCCGAACGCGAAGTGGTCGGACGGCCAGCCGGTCACCGCCGAGGACGTCAAGATGTCCATCGGGATCGCGTACACCCAGGGTAGCACCGCCTTCTCGGTCACCCCGGGCGCCGCGGGAGTCGCCTCGGACGTGACCGTGGTCGACGACAAGACCCTGAAGATCACGCAGGAGATGGCCAACCCGAGCCCCAAGTTCGTGCGCGGCGTGCTGGACACCACGGTCCTGCCGTCCCACGTCTGGAAGGACGTCCTGCCCGCGACGTTCTGGGACACGCTGAAGGCCGCCCGCGGTGACGACGCCGCCGCCGAGAAGGCGCGCGCCGACATCACCGCCCTCGGCCAGAAGGTCCTCACCTTCGCCCCGCCGAAGGACGTCTCGGCCGGCCCGTTCGTGCTGGAGCGGGTCAACCCCGGCGAGGCGCTGCTGGTCAAGAACAAGAACTTCTACAACGCCGCCAACGTGGCCCCGGCCCAGGTGAAGTTCCTCAACTACACCGGCAACGAGCAGATCTGGAACTACCTCACCGCCGGCAAGCTCGACCAGTCCGGCTTCGTCGCGGCCCCCACGGACGTGATGAACCGGATCAAGCAGGCGCCGGGCAACGAGGTCATCAAGGGCTACTCGCCGGTGGCCGTGAGCATGGCCTTCAACCAGTCCAAGAAGCCGTACGACAACGTGCACGTGCGCCGCGGCCTGGCCTACCTCATCAACCGCGACGAGGTCACCAAGGTCGCCTCCCCCGAGGGCGGCACCCCGGCCATCACGACCAGCGGCATCCACCAGAAGGCCGCCCAGGCCTGGATCCCCGACACGCTGCCCAAGCTCGACCCGTACAAGCCGGACCCGGCCAAGGCGGAGGCCGAGTTCAAGCAGGCCGGCCTGTCCAAGAAGGACGGCAAGTGGACCCTCGCCGACGGCACGCCGTGGAAGGTGTCCATGCACGCGCCCGCCGGCTTCTCCGACTGGCTGTCGGCCCAGGAGAACATCAAGAGCCAGCTGGTCAAGAACGGCATCGACGCCGAGGTCGTGACCACCACCGACTACCCGCTCTACCTGGAGGAGCTCGCGGCCGGCAAGTACGACGTCGGCTTCTGGCTGATGGCGCTCGGCCCCGCGCCGTACGACATCTTCCAGCGCCTCTACGGCGCCTCCAACGGCTGGACCAACGTCGCCGGCAAGATCACCCACGCCGCGCCCGGCAAGGGCGGCAACTGGATGGGCGGCCCCGAGGAGATCGAGGTCGGCGGCGCCAAGATCAACCCGGGCGAGCTGACCGGCAAGCTCAACACCGCCACCGCGGACCAGGCCAAGCCGATCATGGCCCAGCTCGCCACCGCCGCCAACCAGGACCTCCCGGTCATCCAGCTCTGGGACTACGTCAACAACCAGTTCGTCAACAACACCCGCTTCACCGGCTGGCCGCACGACGACGAGATCCTGCGCCTGGGCACCGGGGTTCTCCCCTCCGGCGTCTGGATCCAGCTCGGCATGGTCAAGGCGAAGCAGTAAGGCCCTTATGACGGTCATCGCACGGCGACTCGCGGGCCACCTGGCCCGCGGGCTCGTCATGATCCTCGTGGTCGCCACGATCAGCTTCTTCATCGTCAACAACATCCCGGGCGACCCCATGGCCGCCCGCTACGAGAAGCTGATCGAGGGCGGCATGTCCCCGGAGGCGGCCGCGCAGGCCGTCAAGGTGCTCTACGGCTTCCAGCCGACCGGCACCCTATGGCAGCAGTACACCGACTACATGGGCGGCCTGCTCCACCTCGACCTCGGCGTGTCCGTCAGCAGGCCCGGAACCCCGGTCCTCGACGTGCTGGGCGAGGCGGCCAAGTGGACGGTGCTGCCGGTTCTGGTGGGCACGCTACTGAGCTTCCTCGTCGGCGTCATGCTCGGGGTGTTCGCGGCGATCAAGCGCAAGAGCAAGCTGGGCGACGCCCTGGCGATCTCCGGCTCGCTGCTGCACGGCATCCCGCAGTACGTGCTGGCGATGCTGCTCGTGGTGATCTTCGCGACGCTCATCCCGATCCTGCCCGCCGACGGGCCGGTGGACATCCTCTTCGAGCCCGGATTCAACGCCGGCTACATCGGCTCGCTCGTCGAGCACGCCGTGCTGCCGGTCGTCACCTACGCCCTGTCGGCGTACGGCGGCTGGGTCCTGGCGATGAAGTCGAGTGTGGTGACCGTCCTGGGCGACGACTTCATCCTGGCCGCGGAGCTGCGCGGGATGAAGCGCTCGATCGTCTTCCGCTACATCGCGCGCAACGCGATCCTTCCGCTGTTCACGATCCTGGCCCTGTCGCTGGGGCTGCTGCTCGGCGGCGCCGTGTTCATCGAGAAGATCTTCAACTACCCGGGTCTCGGCCTGATGCTCATCAACGGCGTCAACGACCGCGACTACGCGCTGATGAGCGGGGCCTTCCTGCTGATCACGAGCGCGGTGATCGTGGCCAACATCGTGGCCGACCTCTTCTACAGCACGATCGACCCGCGGGTGCGCAGCGGCGAGGAGGCGGCATGAGCGCCACCATCATCCCCGAGACCTCCGGCGGCATCTCCACGGCCTCGGCCATGCGGCGCAACTTCTGGCGCGGCGTGTGGCGGGTGATGAGGCGCAAGCCCAGCCGGCTGGCCGGCGCGGTCATCCTGGCGGGCTTCGTGTTCATGGCCGTCTTCGGGCCGATGTTCTACCCCGACAACCTGCCGGGCGACGCCAACGCCATCACGCGGCCACCGAGCTGGGAGCACTGGTTCGGCACCGACCCGCAGGGCCGCGACGTGCTCGCGCTGGTCATCACCGGCTCCCGGTACGTGCTGCTCAGCGCCGCCGTGACCGCGCTCATCACCGTGGTCTTCGGCACCGGGCTCGGGCTGTTCTCCGGCTTCAAGCGGGGCCGCTGGGACACCGTGCTCATGCGGGTCACCGACATGAAGCTGACGATCCCCGGCCTGCCCCTGCTGCTCGTCCTCGCGACCGTCTGGAAGTTCGGCAACCCCCTCCAGATGGGCCTCGTGCTCGGCCTGCTCGGCTGGGGCGGCGTGGCCCGCGCGGTGCGGGCCCAGACGCTGTCGCTGCGCGAGCGCGGCTTCATCGAGGCGGCGCGCGGGCTGGGCCTGTCCACCGGCCACATCATCGGCAAGGAACTGCTGCCGAGCATGGCGCCCTACATCGCGATGAACATGCTCATCGCGGTCACCGGCGCCGTCTACGCGCAGGTCGGCCTGTTCTTCCTCGGCGTGCTGCCGTACGAGTCGAACAACTGGGGTGTGATGCTCAACCTGGCCGTCTTCCAGGCGGGCGCCATGATCACCCCGTACGCGATCGGCTACCTGCTGGCGCCGCTGCTCGCGATCCTGCTGCTGACGCTCGGCATCGTGCTCGTCGTCGACGCCATGGACGAGATCTTCAACCCCCGGCTGCGTGAGGAGTAACCACCGGTGGCCCAGCCAGAGACCGCACCCCCGCGGCCCGCGCCCGAGCCTGTCACGGCGCCGGCGACGCCCGCGCCCGGGGTACGCATCGACGGCCTGACCGTCGTCTACAAGACCCCCGCGGGCGAGCTGCCGGCCGTCCGCGACATCAGCCTCACCCTGGAGCCCGGCACCATCACCGGCATCGTCGGCGAGTCCGGCTCCGGCAAGTCCACGCTGGCGCTGTCGCTGCTCAACGCGGTGCAGCCGCCGGGACGGATCTCGGCGGGCAGCGTCGAGATCGACGGGCTCGGCGACGTCGTCGGGCTCGCGGGCGAGCGGCTGCGCAAGGCGCGCGGCGCGCACATCGGGTACGTCTTCCAGGCGGCCCAGAACTCCCTGAACCCGCTCAAGACGGTCGGCAAGCAGCTCCTCGACCTGGGCCGCTCCCACGGCGTGGACGACCTGCGCGGCCTGGTCCGCGAGGCCAAGCTGCTGCTCGGCCGGATGGGCCTGGACGGCGCCCGGGTGCTCGACTCGCACCAGCACGAGCTGTCCGGCGGCATGCGGCAGCGGGTCGGCATCATGCTGGCGCTGGTGCTCAACGCCCACCTGGTCGTGCTCGACGAACCGACCACCGCCCTCGACATGATCACGCAGGCCAACATCCTGAAGATCGTGCGGGAGGTCCACGCCGAGCGCGGCCTGACCACGCTGGTCATCACCCACGACATCGGCGTCGTGGCCGAGGTCGCCGACCGGCTGGCCGTCATGTACGGCGGGCGGCTGGTGGAGCAGGGCCCGACCCGCGAGGTGCTGCGCGCCCCCCGCCACCCGTACACCCGGGGCCTCATCCAGGCCATCCCGCGCCTGGTCGGCGACATCGACGAGGCGCGGGCGCTGCCCGGCCGGCCGCCGACGCTGGCGACCGTGCCGAAGCAGGGCTGCGTGTTCCGGGAACGCTGCGCCCTGCGCATGGACATCTGTGAGACCGACGATCCGGCGGCCCTCGCCGACGGGCCGAGGATCGTGGCCTGCCACGCGGTGGGCGTGAAGGAGCGCGCGTGATCACGGGTACGGGCATCACCAAGACCTTCAAGCAGCGGGGCGGCGTGCTCGCCGGGCGTGAGGTGCGGGCGCTGCGCGGCGTCGACTTCTCCATCGCCAAGGGCGGGGCCGCCTCGTTCATCGGCGAGTCAGGCTGCGGCAAGACCACGCTCGGCCGGATCATCGCCGGGCTGGAGTCGTACGACGGCGGCGAGATCGCCATCGACGGCACGCCGATGACGCCGCTCAAGCCCAAGCAGCGCCAGCCGCACTTCCGCAAGATCCAGATGATCCACCAGGACCCCTACTCGGCCCTGAACCCCACCCGCACCATCCACCAGACCCTCCAGGCGCCGCTGGCGTTGAGGGCCCGGCAGACCGGCCGCTCGAAGCAGTGGATGGAGGAGCGGGCCGCCGAGGTGCTGTCGCTGGTCGGCCTCGACCCGGGCACCGTGCTGTCGCGCTACCCGCACCAGCTCTCGGGCGGCATGCGGCAGCGGGTCGTCATCGCCCGCGCGCTGACCGTGGACCCCGAGATGCTCGTCGCCGACGAGGCCGTCTCGATGATCGACGTGTCGCTGCGGCTCGGCATCCTCGCGCTGCTGAAGGACCTGCGCGAGCGGCTCGGCGTGGCCGTGCTGTTCATCACCCACGACGTGGCCACCGCGCGCTACATCGGCGACGACGGCGAGCTGTTCGTCATCTACCGGGGCCAGGTCGTGGAGCGCGGCTCCGTGGACACCGTCATCGCCGACCCGGTCCACCCGTACACGCAGTCGCTGCTGTCGGCCATCCCCGTGCTGCACGGGCTGGAGGAGCCGGGCGAGCAGCCGGTCGTGCCGCTGGAGTCGCTGGACGAGTCGCAGGCCGACACCGGGTGCCTGTTCGCCCGCCGCTGCCCGTTCCGCGGCGAGCGGTGCGAGAGCGAGCTGCCGCTGCTCCAGGTGACCGGCGGCGTCCCGCAGGAGCACGCGTGCTTCCATCCGCAGCGCCGCAGCGTGATCGCCCGTCCGCTGAGCGGCGTGTGATCTCCGTGCGTCTGGCCGGCGGCCAGCCGCCCGGCGGGTTCCCGCCCGGCGGTTGCGCCCGCGACGGCTCTGCTCTCGACGGGGAGGATCTGGAGCAGGCCGTACGGGCCGCGGAGGCGGCGCTGACGCTCGACGCCGCCGAGGCGGGCGCGCTGGTGCGGCGGCTGGCCACCCCTCCGGCGGACCGCACGTGGGGCGCGCTCGTGACCGGCGGCGGCGTCGTCATGGCGTCCCTGTCGTCCCGCGAGCCCACGGTGGGCCACATCGACCTGCTGGCCGTCCATCCGGAGCGGCAGGGGCGCGGAATCGGCCGGGAGCTGGTCCGCGCGGCCGAGGAGTGGCTGCGCGGGCACGGCGCGACGCAGTCCCGGCTCGCCGGCAACCCGCCGTGCTACGCCTGGCCGGGCGTGGACGTCCGCTACACCGCCGCCGCCTGCCTGGCCGAGAGCCTCGGCTACGAGCGCTACCACGTCGCCTGGAACATGACCGCCCCGCTCGGTGCCGGCGCGGACCTGTCCACCGAGGAGGACGTGGCCCGGCTGGCCGGGTCCGGGGTGGCCGTGCGCCGGGCCGGCGACGACCGGTCGCGGGTGGCGGCGTTCGTGGCGGAGCACTGGAACGAGCGGTGGGCCTGGGAGGCGGCCGGCGCCGCCGGGCTGCACTACGCCGAGCGCGACGGCCGGGTGCTGGCGTTCGCCGCGTGGGGGGCGCGGCCCGCGTGGTTCGGGCCGATGGGCACGGCGCCGGAGGCGCGCGGGCTCGGCCTGGGCCGGGTGCTGCTGCGCCGGTGCCTGGCCGAGCAGCGCGCCGCCGGGCAGGACACCGCCGAGATCGGCTGGGTGGGGCCGCTGCGGTTCTACGCGCGCGCCGTGGGCGCGCGCGCCGAACGCGTCTTCTGGCTCTACCGGCGCGACCTGGCCTGATGTCAGGCCCGATGTCACGCGTAGAGCAGCGGCCCTCCTGGGGGCGCGGGCTCGGGGCACAGAACCCTCGGGTCCTCGCCCTTGTCCAGGCACGCCGTGAGTGTGTCCGACCCCCACAGGTGGTCCTCGAAGTTCTCGGGCCCCCACCAGCCGAAGCCGTCCGGGTAGAGCGTGCGGGCCACGTGCAGCATGGACACGCCGGTCAGCACCGGCCGGAACGCGGCCCGGTCGTGGACGTGGAGCTGGACGCCGCGCACGGCCGTCCCCGCGTGCTTGTGGAAGGTGGGGGTGAACCAGGTGTCGCGGAAACGCACCCCCGGCAGGTCCAGCGCGTTCAGCCCGGCGGCGAACCGCTCGTCCGCGAACGGCGCGCCGACCAGCTCGAACGGCCGGGTCGTGCCGCGCCCCTCCGAGAACGTGGTGCCCTCGAACAGCGCGGTGCCGGGGTAGGCGAGCGCGGTGTCGGGGGTCGGCATGTTGACCGACGGCATCACCCACGGCAGCCCGGTCGCGGCGGCGTCCATGTCGCGCCGCCAGCCCCGCATCTCCACGACCCGCAGGTCGAGGTCGAAGCCGAACAGCAGCGCCAGCTCCCCCACGGTCCTGCCGTGCCGCACCGGCAGCGGGAACCTGCCGACGAAGCTGGCGAACGCCGGGTCCAGCTCCGGCCCCTCGGTCACGGTGCCGCCCAGCGGGTTCGGCCGGTCGAGCACCACGAACCGCAGCCCCAGCCGCGCCGCCGAGGCCATGAGGTCGTACATCGTCCACACGAAGGTGTAGAAGCGGGCCCCCACGTCGGCAATGTCGAAGACCAGGGTGTCGGCCCCGGAACGTGCCACCACCTCGTCCAGCGCCTCGCCGGAGCGCTTGTGCGTGTCGTAGGCCGGCAGGCCGGTCCTCGGGTCGGTGGTGTCCGGCTCGCCGCCGTCCGCCTGCGCGGTGCCGCGCACGCCGTGTTCCGGTCCGAACAGCGCCACCAGCGGCGCGCCGCCGGCCAGCAGCGCCTCGGCCGTGGGCGTCAGATCGGGCAGGACCCCGGTGGGGTTGGTGATGAGGCCGAGCCGCCGTCCACCTGCCAGAGAGGCATCCGTGGCCAGCCGTTCGGCTCCGGTTCGCACATACGTCATGAATCCATAGTCTGAAAGATATTTACAAGAGAGAAGGAGAAGGTGGAAATTAGCGTCATGATTGATCCGCTACCCGAGCCCTCCACCGATGCGTCCACCGGCTCACCGGCCCTGTCCATCGGCGAGCCCGTCACGCCCTCCGGCGAGCTGGCCACCGAGCAGAGCGACCCCCGGTACTCCCAGATCGACCGGTTGCCGACCGAGCAGATCGCGCGCCTGATGAACCAGGCCGACGCCGCGGTGCCCGCCGCCGTCGCGGTGGCGATCCCCGCCATCTCGGCCGCCATCGACGCGATCTCCGCGCGGATGGACTCGGGCGGCCGGCTGCTGTACGTCGGCGCGGGCACCTCGGGACGGCTCGCCGTGCTCGACGCCTCCGAGTGCCCGCCCACGTTCGGCACCGACCCGGAGCTCGTCCAGGGCGTCATCGCCGGCGGCCTGGACGCGCTGACCCGGTCCGTGGAGGGCGCGGAGGACGACGCCGAGGCCGGCGCCGCGGACATGGCGCGCCTGGAGGTGGGACCGCTCGACTCGGTGGTGGGCGTGTCCGCCAGCGGCCGCGCGCCGTTCGTGCTGGGCGCCCTGGCCGAGGCGCGGCGGCGCGGCGCGCTGACCGCCGCCCTGTCGTGCAACGACGGCGCGCCCCTGTCGGCCGCCGCCGAGCACGCGATCGAGGTCGTCGTGGGCCCCGAGGTCGTGGCCGGCTCGACCCGCCTCAAGGCGGGCACCGCCCAGAAGCTCGTGCTCAACATGATCTCCACGATCGCGATGGTGCGTCTCGGGCGCACGTACGGGAACCGGATGATCGAGATGTCGGCCATGAACAGCAAGCTCGCCGACCGGGCGGTGCGCATGGTCAGCGACATCACCGGCGCCGACCGGGAGACCGCGGCCCGCGCCGTGGACGAGGCCGGCGGGCAGGCCAAGACCGCCGTGGTGATGATCCAGCACGGGCTCGACGCGGAGGGCGCCCGGGCGCTGCTGGAGTCGCACGGCGAGCGGCTCAGCGACGCGCTGAGCGGCTGACGCGCCGGACGGCGCTCAGGGGGACGGCGGACCCGAGGCGGGAAGAGGGAGAGGGGGGGAAGGTGGCGGAGGGGCTCGAGGAGGTCCTGGCCCGCGCGGTGCCGCGCGTTTGCCCGGCGGCTGTCGCGCTCGTCGCCGTGGACGGCGAGGTCGCGGCGGCGGCGGTGGCCGGCGAGCTGGTCAGGTACACCGACGGCGAGGGCACCCTGGCCGGCGAGCGCCCGCCGGCCCGCCGCGACTCGATCTTCGACCTGGCCTCGGTGAGCAAGCTGTTCACCACGGCCGTCGTGCTGTCCCTGGCCGAGGAGGGCCGCCTGGACCTGGACGAGCCGGTGGCGACCCGGCTGCCCGGGCGCGACCCGCGGATCACGCCGCGCCGCCTGCTCACTCACACGGCCGGGCTCCCGCCCACCCGCCGCGTGGACCTCGAACTGCCCGAAGCCTGCTACGCCGCCCGGCTGGCCGCGATCATCAACACGCCCGTCACCGGCCCCGTCGGCGGGCCGTACCTCTACTCCGACGTCGGCATGGTCACGATGGGCCGCGTGGCCGAGCTCGCGGGCGACGCCCCGCTCGACGAGCTGGTCCGCGCCCGCGTCACCGGCGTGCTGGGGCTGGACGCGACCGGCTACCGGCCCGGCCCCGAGAGGCTGGCACGCGTGGCGGCCACCGAGTGGAAGCCGGAGCGGCCGCCGCCGGGGTGCGTGCGCGGCGAGGTGCACGACGAGACCTGTCACGGCCTGGGCGGCGTGGCGGGTCACGCGGGGCTGTTCGCCCCGGCCGACGACCTGCTGGCCTTCGGCGAGGCGCTGCGGCTCGGCGGCGGCGCGATGCTGCGGCCGGAGAGCGTGGCCGAGATGGTCCGCGACCAGGGGGCCGAGGGGGCGCCGTTCCGCCACGGGCTCGGGGTGCGGATCGGCGACCCGGGCATCGTCGGGCCGCTGGAAGGCGCGTACGGGCATTCCGGCTTCACGGGGACGTCGCTCGTCGTGGACCCGGCGCGCGGGCTGACGGTCGTGCTGCTGACCAACGCCGTGCACCCGCTGCGCGGCCGGGACGGCATCCGCGACCTGCGCCGCGCGGTGGCCGCCGAGGCGCTCCGCCTGTCCGGCCGCTGACCGCCCTTTCCCGGGCCGCTGACCGCCTTCTTCGGCCGCTGACGCGCGGGCTCAGGCGTGCGGGGCGAGGGCCTCCAGGGCCTCCTCGGCGCGGCGCATGGCCTCCTCCGGCTCCGCGGTGACGATCTCGGGGTCGAAGTTGAGGTCGTGGAAGACCTCCGTCACGCCGCGCGCCATGAGGTCGTCCACGTCACGCCGGATCTCCTCGTACGTACCCGTCAGCGGCGGCCGGTCCTCCTTCTCCCCGGCCGCCGGGCGCACCCGGGTGACGCCGCGGCACACGACGCGCAGCGCCTCGGGGTCGCGGCCGGCCTCCCGGGCCGCCTGCTTGACCACGGCCACGCGCGGCGCGATGCCCGCCAGGTCCTCCCTGCTGGAGCTGATCCAGCCGTCGGCGAGCCGGCCCGCCCGGCGCAGCGCCGCCTCGGCCGTCCCGCCCAGCAGGATGGGCGGCGCGTGCTCGGGGCGCGGGTCGACGTGGGACGGCGGAACCCGGTAGAACTCGCCCGCGTGCTCGACCACGTCGCCGGTCAGCGCCTTGCGCAGCACCCGCGTGAACTCCTCGACGCGCCGGCCGCGCCCCTCGAAGCCGACCCCCGCGGCCTCGAACTCCTCGCGCAGCCAGCCCAGCCCCAGGCCCGCCGTCAGCCGCCCGCCGGACACGATCTGCAGCGAGGCGAGCTGCTTGGCCAGCAGCACCGGCTGCACGTACGCGTTGACCACGGCCACGCCCAGCCCGATCGCCTCGGTCGTCCCGGCCAGGTACGACAGTGTCACCACCGGGTCGTGGACGCTGCGGTAGACCGGCCCCATGGGGTGTCCGACGGGGTAGAGCACCCGCTGGAACGTCCACAGCCGCTCGTACCCGAGCTCCTCGGCCCTGGCGGCGACGCGGCGCATGGCGGCGGGTGTGGCCCAGGGGCCCGACTGCGGCACGGCGAAACCGATTCCCATGCCCTCTACTCTGTACGAGTGGATCTGCAGGCGGAACTCGGGGCCATCGCCGGCGCGCACGGTGGCACAGGGGAGCCCGTGCTCCACCCCACCCGCACCGACGTGGTGGTCTTACGCCGGGGCGAGGTCGTGGTCAAGGCGCACTCGCGGGGCGACGGCGCGGACACGCTGCGGCTGCGGGTGCGCGCCGCCGCCTCGGCCGCGCTGAGCGGCGTCCTGCTGCCCCCGCTGCGTCCCGACGTGCTCACGGCGGCCGGTCGCGCGGTCACGGTGTGGCCGGCCGGCACACCCATCGCGCAGGACGAGATCGACTCCGCGCCCTGGGAGGAGGGCGCCCGGCTGCTGGCGCGCCTGCACGCGGTGCCCCTGACGCTGCTGCCGCCGCTCCCCGAGGCGGGCGGCCCGGAGCGGGCGGCCCGCGCGGTGCGCCGGATGCCCGGCGACGGCCCGGTCGAGGGGCTGCTGCGGCGGGCGTTCGCGGAGTTACCGGAGCCGGAGCCGGTGCCCGGCCTGCTCACCCACGGCGACTGGCACCTGGGCCAGCTCGTCCACCGCGACCGTTGGCTGCTCATCGACGTGGACGACCTCGGCGTCGGCGACCCCGCCTGGGACCTGGCCCGGCCGGCCGCCTGGTACGCCGCGGGACTCCTCGAACCGGCCGTGTGGGAACGGTTCCTCGGCGCGTACCTCGCCTTCGGCGGGCCGGCGCTCGGCGACGGCGCCGACCCGTGGCGCCGGCTCGACCTGCCGGCCCGCGCGGTCACCATCCAGCTGGCCGCCGTGGCCGTGGTCAACGCCGGGCGCGACGGCCGGGAACTGGACGAGGTGGAACATTCGTTGGTCGAGGCGTGCAACAGAATCGTCAGAGCGTGACGGGGTTGCGCGCGGTAGGTTTTCCCTCAGATATCCGAGGCCAAGGAGACCGACGAGAGATGCAGTGCCCCAAGTGCCGCGGCAACATGCGGACTTACGAGCGCAACGGCGTTCACATCGAGCAGTGCGACAACTGCCGGGGAATCTTCCTCGACTACGGCGAGCTGGAGACGCTGACCCGGATGGAGGCCAGCTACCACGCCGCTCCCCCGCCCCCGCCCGCCGCGGGCCCCGCCTGGGGCGCCCCGCCGCCGCACGGCGGCCACCACTACGGCCACCACCGCCAGCGCAGCTGGGTGGGCATGCTGTTCTCCTCCTGACAGGCTGACGGACGTGCCGGCGACCCGGCACGACCACGACACGGCAAGGGCCGCGCACCTCTCGTGCGCGGCCCTTGCCGCGTCGGAAATAGGGGCCTTGCCGCGTCAAGGACCCAGGTGGGTGGCGGCGTCAGCCCGGGAAGTCGTCGGGGTCCACGTCGGAGGTGCGGGCGTTGCCGCCGGCGATCGCGTGCAGCGTGATCCGCCAGTCGTGCCAGCGGATCTGGGTGGCGGTGAAGGTGGTCTTGAACTTCACCGCCTTCTGGAAGCGCTCGAAGCTGCACTGGCGGGTGAAGGCGCGCGCCTTGCCGTCCCAGTCGACGCCGTGCGTGAAGTAGACCTTGTACGTGCCGTCCTTCACGCCTCTGACCTTGAACTTGGCCTTCTTGCGCACGTACACGCTGAGCACCTTGGAGCCGCCCTTCACCAGGGTGACGACCGCGTCGCGGGTGCCGCCGTTGTCGATCTGCAGCGAGCTGCGGCCGGTGAGGGAGCCCTTGCGGACGAACGAGCCGTTGCCGAGGCGCCGGCTCTTCTTGCCGCCGGCCTTCACGGTGACCACGTCCGCCGGGTAGTCGCCGGCCTGCTGGAGGGCCTGTCCGGCCTGGTCGAGGGACTTGAGCGGGCCGCTGACGTCGGTGAGCGCGGCCGAGGAGGTGCACAGGTCGCGGGCGCCGACCTTGCCCGCGGTGCCGCCGAGCGCGGTGGCGAAGTCGCGCAGGCTGGTCACGTACGCGTCGTGCTGGGCGCGCACCTGGTCGGGCGGTGTGACGGCGGCGAGCGCTGCGGCGCCGCTCTCGACGGCCTCGGCGGCCTTCTGCGCCCGCTGGCCGAGCGTCTTGACCGTGCGCGCCCCGGCCATGGAGCCGATGGCGCCGGCCATGGCCTTGCGCCGGGTCTCCAGCTCGCTCTTGTACGCGGCCGGGTCGAGGGCCGACACGCTGGGGACGGGGGTCTCGGAGGGCGCGGCGCCGGTTCCGGAAGAGGTGCCGGCGGAGGGGGCGGCGCCGGAGCCGCCGGCCACGCCGCTGACCACGGGCTGCCCGCCCGAGGGCCGGGGGGTGGCGGCCGAACAGGCGCCGAGCGTCAGGGTCGCCAGGGCGAGGACGCAGGAGATCATCCGGGGGGCTGCCACCTGTCACACTATCGCCCGGTTGATCCGTACCGTCAATCTCGGCCCGGCCCCGCGGCGCGCGTGAGCGTGGGTCCCGTGACGGCTCCGTCCACAACGGGCCGACACGAGACGATCACGAATATCGACTCGCGCCGTGCCCTCGGCCTAGAGTCGGCTGCATCACACCCAGGAGGACAGGCATGTCGAGCATTCCCTCCCTGCTGCGCGACCGGATCGCCGCCACCCCTGACGCCGAGGCCTACCGGACGCCCTCGGACGACGGCTGGACCTCACTGTCCTGGCGTGAGGTGGGCGAGCGTGTCCGCCGGCTGGCCCTCGGCCTGGCGGAGATCGGCGCGGGCCCCGGCACCCGGGTGGCCATCCTGAGCTCCACCCGCCTCGAATGGATCCTCGCCGACCTCGCCGTGCTGGCGACCGGCGCCGCCACCACCACGATCTACCCCTCCAACACGGCCGCCGAGTCGGCGTTCATCCTCACCGACTCGGGCAGCACGATCGTCATCGCCGAGGACGACGACCAGGTCGCCAAGCTGCGGTCGGTGCAGAAGGAGCTGCCCGACGTCAAGCGCGTGGTCGTCATCGACGGCACGGCCGGCGACGACGGCTGGGTGGTGCCGTTCGGCTCGCTCGGCGGCGACGGCGACTACGACGCCATGGTCGACGCCATCGCCCAGGACGACCTGGCCACGCTCATCTACACCTCCGGCACCACCGGCCGACCCAAGGGCGTGGAGCTGACCCACGACAACTGGCTCTACGCCGGCTCCGCGGTCCGCGAGCTGAACCTGATCTCGGGCGACGACCTGCACTTCCTGTGGCTGCCGCTGTCGCACTCGTTCGGCAAGCTGCTCGAGGTCGTGATGATCGACATCGGCGTGCCGACGGCGGTGGACGGCCGGCTCGACCGGATCGCCGAGAACCTGGGTGCGATCAAGCCGACGTTCATGGCCGCCGCGCCGCGCATCTTCGAGAAGATCCACAACACGGTCTCCGCCACCGTCCAGCGCGAGGGCGGGGCCAAGCTGCGCATCTTCGAGTGGGCCCGCCGCACGGGCCTGCGGGTGGTGCGGGCGCGCCAGCGCGGCGTCGCCGTCCCGCTCACCACCCGCGTCGAGTACGCGCTGGCCGACCGGCTCGTCTTCGCCAAGCTGCGCGCGCGGTTCGGCGGCCGGATCCGCTTCTTCATCTCGGGCTCCGCGCCGCTGTCGCGCGACATCGCCGAGTTCTTCGACGCCGCCGGCCTCACGATCCTGGAGGGGTACGGCCTGACCGAGACCTCGGCGGGCAGCTTCCTCAACCGGCCGGAGACGGTCAAGTTCGGCACGGTCGGCCCGCCGCTGCCGGGCACGCTGGTGCGCATCGCCGACGACGGCGAGGTGCTCGTCGGCGGCCGGGGCATCATGCGCGGCTACCACGGCCTGCCGGAGGAGACCGCCGCGGCGCTGGAGGACGGCTGGCTGCGCACCGGCGACATCGGCGAGGTCGACTCCGAGGGCCGGCTGGCCATCACCGACCGCAAGAAGGAGCTGATCAAGACCTCGGGCGGCAAGTACGTGGCCCCCACGTACCTGGAGGGCAGGATCAAGGCGGCCTGCCCGTACGTGTCGCACGTGTTCGTCCACGGCGACCGGCGCAACTACTGCACGGCGCTGGTGACGCTGGACATGGACGTGGTCAGGCCCTGGGCCGAGGCCGAGGGCCTGCCCGCCGAGGCCGAGGCGCTGCGGGAGCACCCGCGGATGCGCGAGGAGGTCGCCAAGGCCGTCGACCAGGTGAACGCGGGCGAGGCCAGCTACGCGACGGTCAAGAAGTTCGCCATCCTGAGCGAGGACTTCTCCGTCGAGTCGGGCGAGCTGACGCCGAGCCTGAAGATCAAGCGCAAGGTCGTCGAGGAGCGCCACGGCGGCGTCCTCGACGCCTTCTACGACGGGAAGTGAGCCCGGCCGCTCCCCGGCGGCCCGCGCGCCGGGTCCCTAGAGGATCCGGCGGGCGCCGGGGAGCGACCGGACGAGGTAGGCGAGCCCCCAGCACAGCGGCAGCGAGATCGCGGCCACGAGGGCGAACTTGACGACGGCCGCCGCCTGCAGCCAGCGGAACGCCAGGGCCACGGCGACGAGCACGATCGGGTGGACGATGTACACCGTGTAGGCGTGCGCCGCCAGGAACCGGCCGAGCGGTCCCTGCCGGTCGAACCGCTCCCGGAAGATCACCACGAGCCCGGCGATGACGCCGACCGCGAAGAACGACTGCCACGCCGCCGTGGCGGCCGACGCCGGCATGCCGTCGGTCGTCGCCGCCAGCGGCACCAGCGTGGCCGCTGCGACGGCCGCGGTGATCAGCCCGGCGCGGCCGGTCGCGCGCGGCAGGGTCTCGAACCAGCGGCGCCGGAAGGCCACCGTGCCCGCCGCGAACATGGCGACGTACTGTGGCAGGTAGTCGGGCGAGGGCAGCCCGAGGACCGGGACGTACGTGCCGGTCGGCACCGCGAGCCGCCACACGAACGTGGCCACGGCCAGGCCGGCGGCGAACAGGAGGAGCGAGCGGAACCGCGGCGGCGCGGACGGCGCCTCCTCCTCACGCCCGCGGCGCAGGCCGCGCCACACCGCGTACGCCACCGCGAAGACGATCAGCACCTCGGCGAACCACATCGGCCCCGGGTCCCAGGTGCGCAGGTAGAACTCCGCGTACGACGCCTTCCGGTCCTCGGCCAGGTACTGCGGCAGCGTGACCAGCGGCCGCAGGAGCACGAGGAAGACGAGCAGCGGGACGCCCAACCGGAGCAACCGGTCGCGCACGAACGCCCTCCCGCCCTTGCGATCGAAGGAGGCGGGGGTGAAGAAGCCGGAGATGAGGAAGAAGAAACCCATGAAGAACGCCTGGTTGACCACGACGAGGAGGTCGAGGGCCCGGCCGGAGGGGTCGTGGGCGGATTCGACGTAGTACCACAACGGGATGTTGCCGTAGGTCACGGCGACGTGGTGTAAGACGACGAGCACCGTGAGGACGACGCGGAGGTTGTCCACGGCGAGGAGCCGGGTGGCGGTCCGAGGTCGTTCGGTCTTCATGCGCACGCCCTTTCGAGGAGGTCGGCGAGCTGCCTGGCGTGGGCGTCCAGGTCGTGGTCGGGGTGGGCCTGCCAGTAGGCGAACATCGCGTCGATGGCGGCCTGGTGGGTGATCGCCATGACGCGGACGTCGAAGGCGCGGAACTCCCCCGACTCCTGCCCGCGGCGGTAGATCGACTCGAGGGCCTGGTAGAGGCCCTCGTTCGTGTGGACGCCGTAGCGGGGTTCGCCGTCGGCCGCGCGCAGGTTGTTGAAGATCTCGCCGAGCGCGGTGAGCTGGACGCGGTTGCCCCGCATGTGCTCGGCGACGGACAGGACGTGCGTCCTGAGCAGCTCGGCGGCGGACCCGGCGCCCTCCATCCGGGCCAGCACGAACTCCCCGATCTGCGCGTAGACACGGTCGACGACCTGCTCCATCAGCTCCTCCTTGCCGGCGAAGTGGTAGGAGATGACGCCCTTGCTGATGCCGGCGCGCTGGGCGATCCGGGCGAGTGACGCCCGGGCGAAGCCCACCTCGGCGATCACCTCGACGGCGGCGCCCACGATCTGGTCGCGCCGCGCCTCCTCGATGAACGACCGCGCTTTCTGGCCGTCTGGCTTGTTTTCTGACCGCATGGCCAAAATTTAGCACACGCGGACAGAAGATGGTGATCACGGCGAGCGCTCAGGCGCCGGCGAAGGCGGAGAGATGAGCCCGCTCAGGGACGGGCGGGCAGAGGGGGCGTGCTCAGGGGCGGGTGAAGGCGGCCAGGAGGCGGTCGGCGGCGAGCGACGGGGTGAGGGTGCCCGCGAGGACCTCCTTCTCCACCTCCTCGGCGATGGCCGCGACCCGGGGATCGTGACGCAGCTCCGACAGCAGCCGGTCGCGCACCAGCGTCCACGTCCAGCCGACCTGCTGGCGGCGGCGCTTGCCGGCCAGGTCCAGGCCGTCCTGGTGCCGCAGCACCTGGTCCCACAGCTCCGGCAGGCCGTCGCCCGTGAGGCCGCTGCACGTCAGCACGGGCGGCGGCACGCTGTCCGAGCGCAGCATGCGCAGCGCCCCGGCCAGCTCGCGGGCCGCCTTGCGGGCGGCGAGCGCGTACTCGCCGTCCGCCTTGTTGACCGCGATGACGTCCGCCAGTTCCAGCACGCCCTTCTTGATGCCCTGGAGCTGGTCTCCGGTACGGGCCAGCGTCAGCAGCAGGAACGTGTCGACCATGTCGGAGACCGCCGTCTCCGACTGCCCCACGCCCACGGTCTCGACGAGCACGACGTCGTAGCCGGCCGCCTCGACGACGACCATGGCCTCCCTGGTGGCCTTGGCGACGCCGCCCAGCGTGCCGGACGCGGGCGAGGGCCGGATGAACGCGGCCGGGTCGGCCGCCAGGCGCGACATGCGGGTCTTGTCGCCGAGGATGCTGCCGCCCGTGCGGGTCGAGGACGGGTCCACGGCGAGGACGGCCACCCGGTGGCCCCGGCCGGTGAGCATGGTGCCGAGGGCGTCCACGAATGTGGACTTCCCCACACCCGGCACGCCCGAGACGCCGACGCGGCGGGCCCGGCCGGACAGCGGGGTCAGCTCCACGAGGAGACGCTGGGCCAGGGCGGCGTGATCGGGCCGGGTGGACTCGACCAGCGTGATCGCGCGGGCGATCCACGTGCGGGAGCCGTCGCGCACGCCCCCGGCGTAGTCCTCCAGCGACCGCACGCGCCCTCCCCTCCCAACCTGCTAGGAGTTTCCCACTTGATCAGATTAACTCCCGCCAAGTCATAACTTTTGACGCTAAGGTGCAGAGCGTAGTCGTCCCAGCCGTCACAGGAGTCACTCCCCTCATGCCCCACGTCGAACCCCTGCGCGAGGGCGACCCGGCAGCGGTGGGGCCCTACCGGCTCGCCGGCCGCCTCGGCGCCGGCGCCCAGGGCGTCGTCTATCTCGCCAAGGCCCCGAACGGGGCGCCCGTGGCGGTCAAGATCCTGCACGAGGGGCTGCCCGGCGACGACCGCCTGGCCAGGGAGATGGCCGCCGCCCGCCAGGTCGAGCCGGTCAACGTCGCCCAGGTGCTCGACGCCTCCGCCGGCGGCCGGCCGTACATCGTGAGCGAGTACGTGGACGGGCCGTCGCTGCAGCAGGCGGGACGCCGGACCGGCGCGGAGCTCCAGCGGCTGGCCGTCGCCACCGCCACGGCGCTCGCGGCGATCCACCGGGCGGGGCTCGCGCACCGCGACTTCAAGCCGGCCTGCGTGCTGCTGGGGTCGGGCGGGCCGCGCGTGATCGGGTTCGGCGTCACGGGCGCGCTCGACACCAAGCTCTCGGCCACGAGCAACATCGTGGGCACCCCGGCGTACATGGCGCCCGAGCAGCTCGCGGGTCAGGCGGTCGGGCCGGCGGCGGACGTGTTCGCGTGGGGCTCGGTGCTCGTGTTCGCGGCCACGGGTACGCCGCCGTTCGGCGACGACTCGCTGCCCGCGGTGATCAACCGCATCCTGCGCGCCGAGCCGCGCCTCGGGGAGTTGCCTCAGTCGCTGCGCGCGGCGGTGACCCGCTGCCTGGCCAAGGAGCCTGGGGCGCGTCCCGCGATGCACGAGGTCCTGCTCCACCTCCTCGGCTCCCCGGCCTCCCCGACTCCGCCTTCTTCGACCCCGCCTTCTCCGGCCGCGCCTTTTTCGGCCCCGCCTTCCCCGACCCCGCCGCACGGCTCCTCGGCCCCTCCCCTCCCCTCCCCTCCCGCCTCTCCCTCCACGCCGCATGCCGCTCCCGTTCTCCAGGACCGGTCCTCGGCGCCGTCGTACGCCGACCGGCAGCGCGCCGAGGGCCCGGCGGACCAGCGGGCGGCCGGGCCGGACCGGTCCGTGTCCCGCCAGGGCGGCGCCGGGCACGCGGACGCGGACCAGTGGCACACGGCGCCGCAGGCGGCGGTCTGGCAGGAGCCCGTCTCGGAGTCCACGGACCCGGTCCGGCCCGTGACGGGCCGGGCCGCCACCTGGCCGCCCGCCGCCGGGACCTGGGAGGACTCCTACGACACCCCCCAGCCCACCGCCCCGCCGCCCCCGGCCCCGAACCGGCCGGCGGCACCCCGCGCGCAGACGTCCGCTCCGGGAGCGTTCGCACCGGGTACGGGCAGCCGCGAGGCGTTCGACGAGCAGACCTTCAGTTCCGGCGCGGCCGGTTCGGGGTACGGCGAGCAGGTATGGCCGCCGGTGGAACGCCCCGACGACGCGTGGCGCCAGGAAGGGGCGCAGCCCGGGCAGTGGACGCGCGACGAGACGCCCCCCTCGCCCGGCGAGCCCTGGACCGGCGACGAAGCGCGGCCCGCCCCCGGTCAGCCGGGCGACGGGGTGAGGCGCGCGCCGGGCGAGACGTGGCCGGGTGGCGACGCGCGGCCCGCGCCGGGCGAGACGTGGCCCGGTGGGGAGGCGCGGCCCGCACCGGGCGAGCCGGAGCAGTGGCGGCAGGATCCCTCCGGGGAGCCCGCCCCCGCGAAGCCGCGCAGGCGGCGCGGCAAGACGCTGGTCATCGCCGCCGCCTCCGGTCTCACCGCGGTCGTCCTCGCGGGCGCCATCGTGTGGCTGACCCCGTCCTCGCCGCAGCCGAGGTCGCAGAGCCTGGTCAGCGCCTCCTCCGGCGCCTCCGCCAGCGCGTCGCCGACCCCGTCGCGCAAGCGGCCCACCAGGACCCGCACCCCCGCCCCGGCCGACCACGGCTCCACCGCCCCGGCCGCCACGAGCTCCGCCGACCCCGCCGGCACCGGATCCCCCACGACCGGAACGGTCACGGGACGCCTCAGGCTCTCGTCCCTGCGCGCCCTCGGCACCAGGAACGGCACCTGCTGGGCCGGCGATCAGGTCACGCTCACCGCGCTGGTGGAGCGCGGCGGCGAGCGACTCCCGTTCGGCTACGTGTGGATGGTGGACGGCCGGGTCATCGGCCGCGCCTCGACGGTGGTCGAGGCGGACGGCCGGCTGGTCGTGAACGCCCCCCGCGCCCTGGCGGCCGACGGCGGCACCCACCTCGTCACGTTCCGGATCACCACCCCGGTGACCCGCCAGCGCTCGCTCTCGCTCACGTTCTGCCAGCCGTAGGAGGTTGGTCGCAGCGGGATGCGAGCCCGCTCCCGCGCCCAAGGGCGGCACGGGCCGCGGGGGCCGAAGGGTGATCGCGACGCCCCCGGCCTGGCGGAGCTGAAGATGGTGTACGCGCCCGACGCCGGCCGCCCGAGCGCCCGCGCACCAGCCACCCGGGCGCCCGGCCACCAGCCACCCGAGCGCCCGCACACGAACCCCGCGGGCGCCGCGCACCGTCCGCAGGGACGCTAGGCGTGGCGTTCCTTGAGGTCGCGCAGCAGGTCCAGGGCCGCGTCGGCGATCACCGTGCCCGGCGGGAAGATCGCGGCCGCCCCGGCGGCACGCAACTCGGCGAAGTCGTCCGGCGGGATCACCCCGCCCACCACGATCATGATGTCGGACGCGTCCAGGCCGGCCAGCGCCTGCCGGAGCGCGGGCACCAGCGTCAGGTGACCCGCCGCCAGCGACGACACGCCGACGATGTGCACGTCGGCCTCCACCGCCTGCCGCGCCACCTCCTCCGGCGTCTGGAACAACGGCCCGACGTCCACGTCGAACCCCAGGTCGGCGAAGGCCGTGGCGATCACCTTCTGGCCACGGTCGTGGCCGTCCTGGCCCATCTTGGCCACCAGGATGCGCGGGCGGCGGCCCTCGGCGCGTTCGAAGTCGGCGCACGCCCGCCGCACCCGCTCGATGTTCGCTCCCGGTCCTGCCTCGTCGCGGTACACGCCGGAAATGGTACGGATCTGACCGGCGTGCCGGCCGAACACCCGCTCCAGCGCGTCGGAGATCTCCCCCACGGTGGCCTTCGCGCGGGCGGCGTCGACGGCCAGTTTGAGCAGGTTGTGGTCGAGGCCCGGCTCGGGGTTCGCGGCGGCCTTGGTGAGCGCCTCCAGCGCGCGGTTCACCGCGTCGGGGTCGCGTTCGGCCCGCAGGCGGCGCAGCTTGTCGAGCTGGCTGGCCCGTACGGCGCTGTTGTCGACCTTGAGCACCTCGATCGGCTCGTCGGCGTCCGGGCGGTACTTGTTGACGCCGATGACCGGCTGGCGGCCCGAGTCGATGCGGGCCTGGGTGCGGGCCGCGGCCTCCTCGATGCGCAGCTTCGGCAGCCCCGCCTCGATGGCACGGGCCATGCCGCCCGCGGCCTCGACCTCCTCGATGTGCGCCCAGGCGCGCGCGGCGAGGTCGTGGGTGAGCCGCTCCACGTAGGAGGAGCCGCCCCACGGGTCGATGACCTTGGTCGTGCCGGACTCCTGCTGGAGGAGGATCTGGGTGTTGCGGGCGATCCGGGCGGAGAAGTCGGTGGGCAGCGCGAGGGCCTCGTCCAGCGCGTTGGTGTGCAGGGACTGCGTGTGGCCCTGCGTGGCGGCCATGGCCTCGACGCAGGTGCGGGCGACGTTGACGAAGACGTCCTGCGCGGTCAGCGACCAGCCGGACGTCTGGCAGTGCGTACGCAGCGACAGCGACTTGGGGTTCCGCGCCCCGAACCCCGACACGAGCTTCGCCCAGAGCAGCCGGGCGGCGCGCAGCTTGGCGACCTCCATGAAGAAGTTCATGCCGATGCACCAGAAGAACGACAGCCGGGGCGCGAACCGGTCGACGTCCATGCCCGCCGCGACCCCGGCCCGGAGGTACTCGACGCCGTCGGCCAGCGTGTAGGCCAGCTCCAGGTCGCAGGTGGCCCCGGCCTCCTGGATGTGGTAGCCGGAGATGCTGATCGAGTTGAACTTCGGCATCTTCTCGCTGGTGTAGGCGAAGATGTCCGAGATGATCCGCATGGAGGGGGCCGGCGGGTAGATGTAGGTGTTGCGGACCATGAACTCCTTGAGGATGTCGTTCTGGATGGTCCCGGCGAGTTGCTCCGGCTCCACCCCCTGCTCCTCGGCGGCCACGATGTAGAGGGCCAGGACGGGCAGCACGGCCCCGTTCATGGTCATCGACACCGACATGCGGTCCAGCGGGATCCCGTCGAACAGCTGCCGCATGTCGTAGATCGAGTCGATGGCGACCCCGGCCATGCCCACGTCGCCCTGGACGCGCGGGTGGTCGGAATCGTAACCGCGGTGCGTGGCCAGGTCGAAGGCCACCGACAGGCCCTTCTGCCCGGCCGCGAGGTTGCGCCGGTAGAAGGCGTTGGAGTCCTCGGCCGTGGAGAAGCCGGCGTACTGGCGGATGGTCCACGGCTGGTTGACGTACATGGTCGGGTACGGGCCGCGCAGGAACGGGGCCGCGCCCGGGTAGGTGCGCAGGAAGTCGAGGCCGTCGAGGTCGGCGGCCGTGTAGAGCGGCTTGACGCCGATCCCCTCGGGAGTCTCCCACGCGGCTCCCCGCGTCTCCGGGGAGGCGTCGGGGCGGGCCTTGCCCTCCAGCGGCACACCGGTGAAGTCGGGAATCATCGGGCCACCTCCAGGGCCTCGAAGGTCGTGCGGAGCACGCCGAGCGCGTCGCACCCGGTGTGGAGGCAGGCGTCCACGCCGTCGTACGAGCCCTTGCCGGCCAGCCAGACCAGCCGCGCGCCCGCCTTCCTCAGGGCCGTGGCCACGGCCTCGGCGTGCTGGGCGTACAGGCGGTCGGTCGAGCACAGGCAGGCGACGGTGGTGCCGCTGACGGCGAACGCGGTGGCGATCTGCTCCGGGTCTGCGCCCGGGCCGGCGGTCTCGGTCGCCAGTCCCCCGGCGTGGAAGAGGTTGGCGGCGAACGCGGCGCGGGCCGAGTGGGCGGCGACGGGGCCGATCGTGGCGAGGAACACCTTGGGGCGTTCGGGCAGGGCGTCGGCCAGGTCGCGCAGTTCCTCGTACTCCTGGGCGTACCGGACGACCGGCAGCCCTCCGCCCGTCCCGTGCGCGGCGGACGCGAGCCACGGGCCGCTCTCGCGGGGGCGACGCAGCGACTTCTCGCCGGGGTCCGGGTACTCGCTCACGCCCGTGATCGGGAAGCGGCGGTGCGCGACGTCGTCGGCGCGGCGCTCCCGGGTGGCGGCGACGCGCGCGGACACCAGGCCGGCCGCCGCGCCGATGCCGCCCGCCGCCTCGATCTCCTGGAACCACTCCCACGCCCGCTCGGCCAGGTCGGCCGTGCGCCGCTCGACGTACCAGGACCCGCCGGCGGGATCGGCCACCCGGCCGGCGCCGGCCTCCTCCAGCAGCAGCGCCTGCGTGTTGCGGGCGATGCGCCGGGAGAACGCGTCGGGCCGTCCGAGGCAGGCGTCGAACGGCTGCGCGGTCACCGCGTCGGCGCCGCCCACCCCGGCGGCGAAGCAGGCCACGGTGATGCGCAGCATGTTCACGTACGGGTCGCGCGCGGTCATCATCGCGGAGCTGGTCACCACGTGCTGGAGCTGCGCCCCGGGCGGCCCGGCGGCGCCCACGCCGCCCTGGATGCCGGGAACGCCCGTGATGCCCGTCTCCACCCCGCACAGCTCGGCGATCCGCGCCCACAGCCGGCGCGCGGCCCGCAGCTTGGCGATGGTGGCGAACTGGTCGTCGGTCGCGGCGTAGCGGAACTCCAGTTGCCCGAACGCCTCCTCGACGCCCAATCCGGCGTCGGTGAGCGCCCGCAGGTGGCTCACGCCCAGCGCGATCGAGCAGCCCAGCTCGTCGGCGTCGCCACCTCCGGCGTCGTGGTACGGCGTGGCGTCCACGGTGATCGCCCGCAGCCCCGGGTGCCCGGCGGCGCAGCGCAGGGCGAGCCGCACGGCGGTGTCGCGGTCGTCCGCGCCGGCGCCGAGGTTGCCCCGTGCGGGGGTGCCGCGCTCGGCGGCCAGGGCGAGCAGCGCCTCGGCCGCCTCGGTGGTACGGCGGCCGGCCTGGAGCGTGATCGGCGCGAGGTCGAGGTAGACGTCCTTCAGCACCCGGCCCAGCTCGCCCACGGGAATCGCGCCGTCGCCCACGACGAGCCAGAGCGAGGTGACGCCGTTCTCCAGGTCGGCCAGCACGGCCTCGGGGTCGGCGACGGCGTGGCGCTGCCGCACGTCCCAGCCGCCGGCGGCCCGGGCGGCATGCTCCGCCCGGTCGAAGGGCGGCGCGGCGGGCAGGTCGTCGGCGTCGTAGAGCGGGGCGAGCGTCACCCCGTCGTACGTGCGGCTGGACAGGGCCTCCTCCGGGGAGTCGGCCTCGGTGCCCGCCTTGCGCAGGACGGCGAGCGCCAGCGCCCGCCAGTCGTCGCGGGTGGTCGCGGGGAAGCCGGCTGCCAGGTCCATGATTCGGATAGTAGGCGGAACGCCGCGAACCGGGTAACCCCAGGGGTCCCCCAGCCAAACCCTGACGACCCACCCGGCCCACCGGTGACTCGCGGGCGTGTCGTGGCTCCGGCAGGCGCAAGAGAACGGCGGCCCGGGCGGGGCGGGGAGGGGGGTGGGTCAGGTGAGGGGGGCCTCCCAGGTGAGGCGCCAGGTGACCGGCCCCACGACGCCGTCCGCCTCCACCCCCTGCTGGCGCTGGAAGCGGAGGCAGATGTCACGCGACTGCGCCCCGTAAGCGCCGTCCACGTCGAGCTCCCACCCGCGCGCCTTCATCTGCCGCTGCCAGGTGCGCACGTCGTCCCCGCGTGTCACCGGCGGATAGCGCAGCAACCGGCCGGGGAACGGCGGCGCCTCGGGCTCGCCGCCGCCCTCTCCGTCGCCCGGGTCACCGCCGCCGTCGCCGCCGGGCCGGGGCGCTCCCCTGCGCACCCACGCGTACAGCGGCTCGCCGGGGCAGTCCGTCGCGTACCCGTCGCGGTGCCCCTTGATCTCCCGGCCCGCGTCGCCGCGCTCGCGGACGTACTCGACGGCGTCGAGGATGGCGTGCAGCACGCCGTCGGGCGGCTCGACCAGCCCGGCGTTGCCGACGAGGCCGAGCACGGCGTAGTGCCCTGAGTTGAGGCCAGGGCCGTTGGCGGCGGGCAGGTGGTGCAGCCCGCGCCCTTCGAACACCTTCTGGTGTGGACAGGCCACGAACGAATAGCCTATGTCCAGCCAGCCGTTGCCGTCCTGGTGCCCCCGCTGGATGGACTGCACCAGCGACACGCAGCCGTTGTGGTCTCCGACGATGCCGGGATTGACCAGACCGCCCGTGTAGTGAACTTTCACCCCCCTCGTGGAGGCGAGCTGCGTATAGCTTCCACGGGGTGCGCGGGCACCCCAGTCACGTCGTGTCACGAGGTCGATGGCCACCGTTGTGCTCTCCGGATGGTCGGATGTACGGCAACCGAGCGTAACGCGGCCTATCCGGACAGATCAGCAAATTGACGATTATTCGCTTTATAGACGGATCGCTTTATGGGCGGATCACTCGCTTGTCGGTGACGATGGCGGTGATCAGGTCGTGCGGGGTCACGTCGAAGGCCGGGTTGACCGCGTCCGTGCCTTCCGGAGCCACCCGCGTCCCCCGCAGCGTCACGATCTCCTCGGCGCCCCGGTCCTCGATCTCGATCCCGGCGCCCGTGGGGGTCGCGAAGTCGATCGTCGTCTCGGGCGCCACCACCACGAACGGCACACCGGCCCGCGCCGCGCCGAGCGCCAGGGCGTACGTGCCGATCTTGTTGGCGGTGTCGCCGTTGGCGGCGATGCGGTCCGCGCCCACGAGCACCGCGTCCACGCCGCCCCTCGCCAGCAGGTACGGGCCCGCGCCGTCGGCGACCAGCCGGTGCGGCGCGCCCATGCGGGCCAGCTCCCAGGCGGTGAGCCGGGCTCCCTGGAGCAGCGGCCGGGTCTCCAGCGCGAGCACCTCGGCCAGCCGGCCGCGCTCGTGCAGCGTCTGCGCGACGCCGAGCGCCGTGCCCCGCTCCACGGCCGCGAGCCCGCCGGTGTTGCAGATCGTCATGATCCGCAGCCGGCCGTCCGGGCGGTCCTGGACGGGCGGGACGGAGGCGCGTACGCCGGAGCCGAGCAGGCCCGAGGTGAGGAGATCCGCCCCCTGCTCCCCCATGGCCAGGCAGGCGGCGATGTCCTCGTCGCGGATGCGCAGGGCGGCTTCCAGGACGGCCCGCCGGCCCTGCGGCAGCCAGGCGGCGGCCTGGTCCACGCCCCAGGCGAGGTTGACGGCGGTGGGCCGGGCGGCCCGCAGCCGGGCGACGGCGTCGCGATTCCCGTCGGACAGCACGACGCCGAGGGCGCCGGCCACGCCCAGCGCGGGCGCGCCGCGTACGGCCAGCCGCCGGATCGCGTCGATCAGCTCGTCGACGGTGGTGATCCGGAGCCTGACGCACTCGTCGGGCAGCCGCGTCTGGTCGATCAGCTCGACCGCGTCGTCCACCCAGTCAATGGTCCTCACTCTCCGCACGGTAACCGAATCCGGTCGATCCGCCACTCTTCCGGCGAACCTCCCCAATCCGGCCACTCTTCCGGCGGATCTCTCCCGATCCGGCCACCCGGCCACCCAACCGCCCCATCCAGCCGCCTGGACGCCCCGCCGCCCGGCCACGGTTCAGCCGGGGGACACAGACGGGCGGACGGGGATGCGGGGATGGGGGGCGGAGTAAAGGGCGGAGCGGGCGATGGTCAGGCGAGAAGCGAGCGGACGGAACGGGGGGACGAGCCGAACGGAGCGGACGGGCGAGCACGCGGGTGCGCGGAACGGGCAGACGGGCGAACAACCGAGCGGGTGGGTCAGCGTTCGGCGAGGACTATGACCGAGTCGCCCTCGGCGAACCTGACGGGCTGCGACTTCGGCGGGTTGAGGACGATGCCGTAGTGCGGCGGCGTGTTGCGGCCGCCCGCGTCGCGGTAGCCGATCGCCGTCTCCCCGCGCCGCCGCGCCGCCTCGATGACCGTCGAGAACGTCACCTCCGCGCCCGGCTTCACGTAGTCGCGCGCGGGCCGGGGATAGATCTCCGAGCCGTGCGAGTCGAACAGGTAGCTGAAGACGTCGGCCAGGTGGCGGTTCTCGGCGAGCTGGGCGAGGAGCAGGCCGATGACCGTGTCGCTGATGACGATGTCGTCGGCCTCGGTGACCTCGGCCAGCACGCGGTTGCTCTCGTCGTGCATCTCGCTGACGATCGAGTAGCGCTCGCCCCGGGCGGTCTGCATGTCGCGCAGCTGCAGCAGCGTCATGAGGGTGCGGGTGTCGGCGTGGTGGGGGTCGAAGCGGTCGTCCGACAGGACGATGACGTGCTGGAACAGGCCGAGGCTGAGCGCCTCGAGTTGGTAGCGGTCGGTGGAGTCGCACTCCTTGACGTGGACGGTGAGGTTGGCCAGGCCGGTCAGGCCCTCGCCGGCCCGGGGGTGGTCGGCGGCGACCTCCAGCACCGAGCCGGGCGCGACGTAGCCGTCGAGGTAGCGGACGATGTGCTCGGCCCGGCCGTTCCAGTTGAGCACGAGCGTGCGCTCGGGCTGGAGGGCGGTGGGCGGGGCGGAGACCACGGCCTCCTCCGTGAGGACGGGCTCGCCGGTGGCCAGGCGGATGTGGGAGTCGTCGTGGGCGATGACGATGACCTGGTCGTGCTCGGAGACGACGGTGTCCATGGGCGGGTTGAGCACGACGCCCGAGCGCCCGCGCAGGCCGATGACGGAGGCGGTCTCGTAGGCGTGCAGCGCCTCGCCGTACGTGCGCCCGACCAGGTCGGCGCCGGAGCGCAGGTAGATCTCGCCGCCGTCGAAGTTGAGCAGGTCCATGCAGACGACCGACATGCCCGACTGGCGGGAGGACTGGACGATGAGCCGGGAGGCGGTGTCGTCGGAGTCGACGACGTGGACCTCGCCCCCGCCGGCCAGGCGGGCGGCGGGGATGTTGCCGGAGGCGGCGATGGCGGCCACGACCGGCGGGTGCGCCCCGGCCCGCTTGGCGAGCGCGAGCAGGATCTTGATGACGTGCGCGTCGGGGTCCTCGCCGTCGGGCGAGAGGACGACGACGGACCGCGCGCTCTGGAGGTTCATGAGCGTGAGGTCGCGCGGCTCGGTGGGCCGTCCGGTACGGCACACCAGGCGCGTGCGCCCGAGGTCGACGTGCTCGCGGATCTCCTCCTCCATGTCGAGCTTGTCGCGGTCGGCGAGGACGGCGATGACCGAGCCGGGCTGGCTGGCGTGCGCCTTGACCAGCTCTCCCACGATCGTGAACACCTGGTCGGACCAGCCGAGCACGACCGTGTGGCCCTTCTCCACGATGCGGGAGCGGCCCCGGCGCAGGCGGTCGACCTTCAGCTTCAGGCCGTTGGACAGCAGGCCGACGAGCATGCTGACGATGAACAGGCCGCCGAGGGACCCGGCGAACATGACGGCCATGTACGCGGTGGAGCCCTTGTCTCCGGCGACCTTGCCGGGGGTGAGCGCGTGCATGAGCGCTATCCACAGCACCTCGCCCGCGCCGCCCACGCCCTCCGGCTCGTGGGGCGCCAGCCAGAGCGTCAGGCCCGCCACCGCCACGACGAGCCCGACCGACAGGACGCCCAGCAGGCCGACGAGCGAGGCGGTCCCCCGGGACATCGTGTTGTCGAACCAGTAGCGCGCCCGCTCACGGAAGCTCACCCCAGCCACGCCGCCTTACCTCCACCATTCGCACACTTGACCGACGCAACAAGGTACAGGTGGATCGGCCGGGTCCGCAGCGATACCGATGACCTGGCGAAATGTCCTGTTCACGGGCCTGTTCACGGGCCTGGGCGCCGCTCTGTGCACGGCAGGGCCCCCGGAACCCATGACGGATTGATATGACGCCGATGTCATGCCATATCCCAAAACCCTTCGACATGACGCGACCCAAACTGGATCATTATCCTCATGTCCGTGATGAAGGAGGTGCCGTTCCCGAGCCCGGAGTCGTCCGACCTCCCGATGAACATCTGGATCGACGACAGCGACACCGCGATCGACGTGATCGACGCCCTGGCGCTGTCGCCGTTCGCCACCGGGGTGCAGCCCTGGTCGCGCCAGGCCAACCTGGAACGGGTGCGGCCGGAGGCCACGCTGAGCCCGGCCGGCGGCCGGCTCGTGCGCACCGCGCAGATCCAGGACGGCCAGGAGTCGCGGCTGATCTGCGGTGACGGCTGGACCCTGCGCGTCGTGCGGTACCGCAACCGCAGCGCCACCGTGAGCGTGACCGCCGTGACGGAGGAGCTGGCCCGTTCGGTGCTCAAGGAGAGCACGGACGGCGCCGTCGAGCCGGAGCCGGAGACCGACCACGTCGAGATGGGCTTCTGGTGGCGCGGGGCGCACGGCGGCACCCGCTCCGAGAGGCCGATCACGGCCCAGCCGTGGGAGGAGATCAGCGGCAACTACTCCGCGCAGGTCCGCCGCTCCCTGACCACGCTCATGGCGGTCACCCCGGCGGAGGTCCACGGCCGGCTCGTCCTGCTGCACGGCCCGCCCGGCACCGGCAAGACGACGCTGCTGCGCTCGCTGGCCAGGCAGTGGCGGGAGTGGTGCCAGGTGGACTGCGTGCTCGATCCGGAACGGCTGTTCAACGACCCCGGCTACCTCATGGAGGTCGCCGTCGGCTACGACTCCGACGAGGAGAAGCAGCGCTGGCGGCTGCTCGTGCTGGAGGACTGCGACGAGCTGATCAGCGCGGCGGCCAAGTCGCAGACCGGACAGGGCCTGTCGCGGCTGCTCAACCTCACCGACGGGCTGCTCGGCCAGGGCCGCGACGTGCTGGTGGCGATCACCACGAACGAGGACCTGGCCCGCCTGCACCCCGCCGTCGTCCGTCCCGGCCGCTGCCTTGCGCAGCTGGAGGTGGGACCGCTGACGCGCGAGGAGGCGATCGGCTGGCTCGGCTCCTCCGACGGGATCGGACCGGCGGGGGCGACGCTGGCGGAGCTGTACGCGGCGCGCTCGGGGCGGGCGGTCCCCGTCCCGGCCGCGGACGAGTCGACCGGCCTCTACCTGTGACGACCTCTGGAGGCGCCTCCCCCCGGGGCGCCTGCGAAGGCGTCCTCTGACGTCCCCGCCCGACTCGGCGGGGGCGCGTACGTAAACCTTCCGATGCGGGCGGCCAGGCCGGGGAGCACAATCGGCCTGGTGCTCACTGTCGATCCGGCCCGCGTCGCCTTCCACCGCCTCGCCGTGTCCTTCGCGGCCGCGGACGGCGTCCCGGGCGGGCTCGCCCCGTGGACCGGCGACGAGGTGCCGATCGGTTTTCCCGCCACCCAGCTCGTCCCGTCGTGGACGGCGCGCACCCCGCCCGGCTCCTGGGTGGAGATCGAGCTGCGGGCGAGGACCGCGTCCGGGTCCCTGACCAAGTGGTACGTGATGGGCCGGTGGTCGGAGCACGGCGACCCGCGCACCTCCGTGGCCGGCCAGGGCGACGACGACGGCGACGTGGCGGTCGACACGTTCGTGGCGCGGCGGCCGGTGGTGGCCTTCCAGGTCCGGGTGACGCCGTGCGGGCCCGGGGTGGAGGTGGGTTCGCTCGCGGTGATGGCCTCGGCCGTGCCGCCGTTCCCCATCGTCGCCGCGTACGAGCCGGGCCGGGACGGCTCGGGCGAGGTGCGGCTCGACGTGCCCCGCCACTCGCAGCACGAGCACGCCGGCCACCACCCGCACCTGGACGGCGGCGGCGCCAACTGGTGCGGCCCGGCCTCGGTGGCGATGGTGCTCGGCTACTGGGGGCGCGGCCCGGAGGCCGGCGACCTGGCCTGGGTGGGCGAGGGCGACCCGTCGCCGCTGGTGGACCACGCGGCCCGCGGCACCTACGACACCAGCTACCAGGGCACCGGCAACTGGCCGTTCAACGTCGCCTACGCCTGCCGGTACGGGCTGACCGGGTTCGTCACGCGGCTGCGCTCGGCCACCGAGCTGGAGGCGTTCGTCCGCGCCGGGATCCCCGTGGTCACCTCGCAGGCGTTCAAGGCGCACGAGCTGCCGGGGTCCGGCTACTCGACGGGGGGCCACATCATGGTCGTCGTCGGCTTCACCGCCGGAGGCGACGTCGTCGTCAACGACCCCGCCGCGCCGAGCGACGCCGACGTGCGCAGGGTCTACCCGCGGGCCGCGTTCGAGAACGTGTGGCTGCGGGGCTCCGGCAGCGGCGGCATCGTCTACGTCCTTCATCCGCCCGGGCACCCCCTTCCCCCTTCCGACGGCAACTGGTGAGCAGATGAGCATTCGACCGATCGACGTGGCCCGTACCGACGGCGGCCCCCTGTGGGTGGAGGCCGTCGCCACGCCCGCCGGGGTGGAGGTGTGGTGGGACGAGCCCCGCCCGCACGAGGGCGGCCGGCGGTGCGTGGTGCGGCGCCGGCCGGACGGATCGCGCGTGGACGCGCTCCCGGCCGGCTGGAACGCCCGCAACCGCGTGATCGAGTACGGCGGGCGGTCGTGGCGGCCGCTGCCGGGCGGCGGGCTGGTGTTCACGAACTGGGCGGACCAGCGCCTGTACCGGCTGGACGGCCCGGACGCCACGGGTGACGCTTCACCAGGCGAGGGGGGCGGGCCGGTGGCGCTGACGCCGGAGGGCCCGGCCCGCTACGCCGACCTGTACCTGCCGCCCGGCCGCGACGAGGTGTGGGCGGTGCGCGAGACCGGCACGGAGCGCGACCTGGTCGCCCTGCCGCTGTCCGGCGGGCCGGTGCGGGTGATCGTCCGGGCGCAGCACTTCCTCATGTGCCCGCGCCTGTCGCCCGGCGGTGGCCACGTGTCCTGGATCGGCTGGGACCATCCGAACATGCCGTGGGACGGCACCGAGCTGTGCGTCGCCCCGCTCGGTCCCGGCGGCGCCGCCGGGCCGCACGCGGTGGTGGCGGGCGGGCCCGCCGAGTCGGTGGTGCAGGCGGAATGGCGTGACGAGGACACCCTGTACGCCGTCACGGACGCGACCGGCTGGTGGAACATCCACGTGGTGGGCCGGGAGGGCGGCCCGTCGCGCAACCTCACGCCGCGCGAGGAGGAGTTCGGCGACGCGCCGTGGAAGCCGGGCATGTCGTGGTTCGCGGTCGCGGAGGCCGGGCTGGTCGTGGTCCACGGCACGGCCGACCGCTGGTCGCTGTCGGTGCTGGACCCGGAGACCGGTGAGCTGCGGGACGTGGGCGGCGAGGCGGCGTACTGGGGCCCGACGGTGTCGGCGGCGGGCGGCATGGCGGTGGGCGTGGCGGCCACGCCGTACACGCCGCGGGAGGTCACGCTCGTCGACCTGGCGGGCGGCGCGCGCGAGGTGGTGTCGGCGCCCAAGCCGCTGCCCGCCCGCGAGCTGCTGCCCGACCCGGAGGCGGTGACGATCGAGGGCGTGCACGCGCACCTCTACCCGCCGTCCGGGGAGCGCGACGGCGGCCCCGCCCCGTACGTGATCTTCGTTCATGGCGGGCCGACCGGCAACAGGCCCGTGGTGCTCGACCTGGAGATCGCCTACTTCACCAGCCGGGGGCTCGGCGTGGCCGAGGTCAACTACGGCGGCTCCACCGGCTACGGCCGGGCCTACCGGGAGCGGCTGCGCCACCAGTGGGGCGTGGTCGACGTCGAGGACTGCGCCAAGGTGGCGCGCGGCCTGGTCACGATGGGCAGGGCCGACGCGGCGCGGATCGCGATCCGGGGCGGCAGCGCCGGCGGCTGGACCACGGTGGCGGCGCTGGTGCACAGCGACGTGTTCGCGGGCGGCGTCGCGCACTACGCGATCACCGACCCCGAGAGCTGGGCGGCCGAGACGCACGACTTCGAGTCGCGCTACCTCGACGGGCTCATCGGCCCGCTGCCCGAGACCCGCGACCGCTACACCGAGCGCTCGCCGCTGCTGCGCGCCGCGCACGCCTCCGGGCCGTGCCTCATGCTGCACGGCCTCGAGGACGCGATCGTGGACGTCGGCCAGGCCGAGCGGTTCGTGGCCGAGCTGGACCGGCACGGCAGGCGGTGGGCGCTGCTCACCTACCCGGGCGAGCAGCACGGCTGGCGCCGGGAGGAGACTATCGTCTCCGTGCTGGAGGCCGAGCTGGCGTTCTACGGGCTGATCTTCGGGTTCGAGACGCCCGAGGTGCCGCCGCTGAAACTGGAAGGAAGACCGTGAAGAGCGTTGCCGAGATCTGCTCGGACCTGATCAGGTTCGACACCACCAACCCGGGTTCGGGCGAGCGGCCGGCGGCCGAGTACGTGGCCACGCTGCTGGCCGACGCGGGCCTGGAGCCGGAGGTGTTCGAGTCGGCTCCGCGCCGTACGACCGTCGTGGCCCGCATGGAGGGCGACTCGCCCGACGCGCTGCTCATCCACGGCCACCTCGACGTGGTGCCGGCCGACCCGGCGGAGTGGCGGACGCACCCGTTCTCCGGCGAGATCGCCGACGGTTGCGTGCACGGCCGGGGCGCGGTGGACATGAAGGGCTCGTGCGCGATGACGCTCGCGACCGTGCTCGGCATGCGGGCGCGCGGGGAGCGGCCGAGGCGTGACCTCGTGCTCGCGTTCCTGGCCGACGAGGAGGCGACCGGCGACTACGGCTCGCGGCACGCGGTGACCGAGCACCGCGAGCTGTTCGACGGGGTCACGCAGGCCATCAGCGAGTCGGGCGGGTTCAGCGTCAGCTCCGGCGAGCACCGGGTGTACCCGGTGTCGGTGGGCGAGCGCGGCACGGCCTGGATGAAGCTGACCGCGCGCGGGGTGGCGGGCCACGGCTCGCGGCCCGCCGTGGACAACCCCGTCGCCACGCTCGTCCACGCCCTGTCCCGCGTCGCGTCCCACCAGTGGCCGGTACGGCTCACGCCGTCGGTGGCGGCGCTCATCCAGGCGCTGTCGGAGATCACCGGCCAGCCGGTGGACCTGGACCGGCTGGACGAGGAAGCGGCCCGGCTCGGCGCCCTGGGCCTGCTGTTCAAGGGGCAGATCCGCAATTCCGCCAACCCGACCATGCTGGACGCGGGCTACAAGGTGAACGTGGTGCCCTCGACGGCCGAGGCGCACGTGGACGGCCGCTACCTGCCGGGGCTGCAGGAGGAGTTCCTGGCCACGATCGACGAGCTGCTCGGGCCGAAGATCACCCGGGAGTTCGTGAACCTGGAGGACGCCCCGGCCGCGCCGTACCCGTCGCCGTTCTTCGACGAGCTGGCGGGGGCGCTGGTGGCCGAGGACCCGCTGGCGCGGCCGGTTCCGTACGTGATGAGCGGCGGCACGGACGCCAAGTCGTTCGCCCGGCTCGGCATCGAGGGCTACGGGTTCGCGCCGCTGATGCTGCGGCCGGATCTGGACTACTTCGGGATGTTCCACGGGAAGGACGAGCGAGTGCCGGTGGAGGGGCTGGAGTTCGGCACCCGCGTGCTGACCCGCCTGCTCACCTGATCCGGAAAGCAGTGGAACAAAGCATTCCGTTCTGATATGCTGGATTCATCAGCGAGACGGAAGGGCTGCGGAACATGAGCGAGATCACGAACACCGGCTGGGACGTGCTGGACTTCTCCCACCAGGCGCTGCGCCAGGTCGTGCGGGGGGTGCCCGCGGACGCGTGGCACCTGCCCACCCCGTGCGCGAAGTGGGACGTGACCCAGGTGCTCCAGCACGCCGCCGGCGACCAGGTCGGCTTCGCCGCGTTCCTCACCGGGGAGCCCGGCCCCTCGGAGGACCCGTTCGCGCCCTCCGGCACCCTCGCCGAGGACCCGGAGGCGTACGCCGAGGCGGCCCTGAGCCGCTCGGCCGCCGCCTGGGCCGGCGTGGACCGCGACGCGGAGCAGGTGCCCGTGCCGGTCCCGCCGAACGCGATGGAGCCGTCGCTCGGCGCGGGCGCCTGCGCGCTCGACGCCGCCGTCCACGCGTGGGACATCGCGGTCGCCACGGGGCAGCCGTCGCCGCTGACCGGCGCGGTGGCGCGGGAGCTGCTGGGGGTGGCGCGGCAGATCGTCGAGCCGCTGCGCGCCTGGGGGGCGTACGCGGCGGTGCTGCCGGCCGCGGAGGGCGACGACGACGTGGCGGCGCTGCTGCGCTACCTGGGCCGCGACCCGTACTGGACCCCGGCCGCCTGACCCCGCCTCACGCGGACGAGCCCCCGGGACGGCGTGGAGCCGCC
>NZ_JBFAIA010000010.1:0-114984 GCF_040654455.1 Nonomuraea sp. NPDC050691 | reverse complement strand
GCCCGGCGAGGCGCTGATGCTGGCCGAGGAGGAGGTGCGCGAGGCCGCCGCCGCCGACGTCGCCGAGGTGCTGGCCGGCACCCTGCGCGCCGGGCTGATCGACGAGCTGGGCTGGCCGGCCTGGGACGACGCCGCCGCTACCCTCGTGCCGAGGGAATCGGCCAAGGACATCGTGGTCGCCGACGCCTGGCCGTACGCGATCGTCGCCGGCCCCGCCCAGGTCCGCGTGCTCGGCCCCGAGGGAGTCGTCCTCACCCACGACCTGCGCGTTCCGAACAACGACACGTGGAGCGACCCCGGCTTCCACTACGTGGACGGCGAACTGCTGGTCTACTGGCGGTCGCGGGCCCGGGACAACCGGCTGCGCGGCTACTGGCACACCGCCCCCGACCGGATCCTCGACCTGGAGGGCAACGGCAACGTCCGGGGCGTCAAACTCGACTACCACCCTGGCGACGACCCCGTCAGCCTGGCCCTGCCCGGCGGGGGCCGCACCACCGGCCATGCCGTCCTGCACCGGGGCGACACGTCGGTGCCGCAGGAGCGCCAGGTGATCAGCGACGGGACCTCGTTCTGGGTGTGGTCCTGGGAGGAGGACGACCGCACCACCCGCGGCTGGTACGAGTTCGACCCGGTCAGCGGGCGGCAGGGCCGCAAGGGCATGCCGGGCTTCCTCGCCGACGCGCTGCGCGACGCCCCGGCGGGCAGTCGCCTGCTGAACGGAAGGGTGCTTCCCGCCCCCTCGGACGCGCCCACGCCCGCCGGCACGCCGGTGGACGGCGTGTTCGGCCGGCGGGTGGTGCGGCTGCCCGACGGGTCCGTACGGTACGAGGACGCGGGCGGGATGAGCGTCACCGTGCCCGACGACGCCGGGATCCCCGTGTCGGCGCTGAAATTCCCGGGCGCCGAGCACGCCTGTGCCGTGATGCGCGGCAGCTACCGGCTCGACCTGGTCGGCTCCGACGGTGTGCTCACGGCCACGATGAAGACCGACCGCGAGCCCGGCTCGTTCGGCATGGGCACCATCATCCTGCCGCCTGTGCGGTACTGGACGTACTTCGAGCCCCGCGACCCCGAAGGGTCGGCCGTGCTGCGCAGGATCGACGGCGGCACCGCGGCCTCCCTGCTCAAGGCCGCCGAAGCCGCCGGAGGCGGCAAGACGTCCGGCGGCGACGACCTGGCCGCTCAGATCCGCGCGCTGCTGCCGGGCGTCACCGACGACGCGCTGGTGGCCGGCGTCGCCGGGGTCGCCCGTTTCGCCGCCCAGCAGCAGGCCGCGCTGCGGACCGTCGTGGCCAGGCTCGGCGAGGCGCTGGCGGGCGGCGGCCGGCCCCGGGGACCCGCCGGGCCCTCCGACGACGCGATCGTCGAGGCGCTCAGCGGGCTGAACGTCTACGTCGACGGCTACTGGCACCGCACCGAACGGGACGGCCTCATCCGCCAGATCCAGGCCGTCGGCGAGCTGCTGTCCGAGCCGGATGGGCGCCAGGCCGTCCCGCCGGCCCGCACCCATCTGGATCTGCCCGAACTGCCGGGCTCTCGCCTGCGCTGGCTCGCGACGCTCGACCACGCCGCCGCCGTGGCCTTCCGCGCGGCGTCCGCCACGACCGGCCCCGAGCACCGTGCCACCCTGCGGACGCTGCTCGCGGGGCTGCACGAGCACGGCCTGCCGCTGTCGGCCGCCCCTGACCGGTGGCGGCGGATGACGGTGCAGCTCGACGACCGGCACGTGACCGACCTCAACGGCGAGCACCGCAACGGCACGTGGGTGGGGCTGCTGCCCGTGGACGGCGGGGCGTTCGTCGTCTTCACGACCATGCTCGACTACAGCGGCTCCCAGATCACCTGGGACGCGCTCTTCCACGACCCGCTGGGCCGGTTCGAGATGCCGCCGCCGTACACCGTCAAGTCCTCCTCCCCGGTCGGCGGGGACCGGCCGCCCGGCTGGGCCGAGGCGTTCCTCGCCGAGCTGGAGGCGCGCGGGCCGGCCCCGTGGCGGCCGGCGGCGGCGGAGGAGTTCGCCCGGCTGACCGGCGTCTCCCGGACCCTCGCCGCCCTGGTGGTGGCCGGGATGCCGGACGTGGACTCGTACCAGCGCGGCTTCCTCACCAAGGAGGCGCGCACGATGCTCGACGTGAAGGTGGGCGACGCGGCGATCGCCAGGGACCAGCTCCGCGACCTGCGGGCCGGCGTGCGGCCGGCCGTCGTCTCGGCGCTGCTGCCCGACGACCCGGCCCGGCTCTGGACCGACGGCCCCGACGTCGCCGCCGCGGCCGAGGTGTGGAACGCCGAGGTCGGCCGGCAGGTGGCCGTGCCCGAGTGGCTGCTGGCGGAGGCGGCCCGCGCGGTCAGGACGGGGTGGGACGCGGGCCGTGCGCTGCGCGCCCTCATCGACCCGGCCGCCACCCCCGAGCTGAGCCGCGACCTGTCCTGGTCCGTCCAGGGCGACCGCGTGCGCCCGGTGGACGGGCAGGACTCGGGGTTCGACGCGGACACGCTCGTCGCCGTCGTCCCCATGATGGCGTGGCTGGCCCACCGGCTGCCCGCCGGCGACCCGGTCCGGGCGGCGCTGCCCGCCGCGCTGGCCGCCGTCCGCGACCGGCTGGCCGCCCCCGAGCTGGTGCTCGACCTCGACCGCTACATCGACCTGCCCGCGTACCAGAAGGTCGCGGGCGCGCCGACCGAGACCGGTGAGGGATTCGTCCGGTACGGGAGCCTCATCCTGCCCACCGCCGACCACCGGCCCGCGCCCGGCATCCGGGTCGCCCTGCTCGACGGGGACGACCCCTACCTGCGGGCGCTGCTCGGGACGGAGGAGCCGTTCGCGGCCGAGACAGCCCTGCGCATGGCGCGTGACCCGCGCTTCGAGGCGCTCCTCGCCGACGCCGGCGGGGAGGAGGGCGGGGAGGAGTGGTGGCCGCAGGACCCCACGCGCTCGGTCCCCGACCTGGTCGCCGAGGCCGCCGCGACGCACGGGCTCGGCGCGGACGCCGCGGCGCTCTACCTCGTCCTGCTGGCCATGCCGGACCCGACCGACCGCAACGTCGCCCGGTGGACCGGCTGGAAGCCCGCCCGACTCAGGGCGGCCCGGGCCGAGCTGGCCGCCACCGACCTCGTGATCGAGGCCAACAGGCGGCGGGCCGGGCGCTCGCTGTTCCTGCCCTGCGGATGGACGGAACCGGCCGCGCCCAGCCTCCCCGTCGAGCAGTGGAAGCTCTCCCTGTTCCAGCCGTGCCCGGGCGCGCCCCTGGTGCCGCTCGAACCCGCCGCCGACCTGTACGCCAGGGCGTGGGGACGGGTACGCGAGGGCGACCTGCCCCGCTACGAGGAGCTGAAGGTCAGGCGCGGACGGCGCCGTTGAACCCCCTATCTGCGTGAGGACTTCTCCATGACCATGACCGATGACCAGGTGACGGCGGCCGCTCCGGCCCGTCAGGTGCTCGCGGCCGAGGAACGGTACGCGACCGAGCTGGCCTTCCTCGCCTCCTACGACGACGGGCCCCGCCCGCCCGGGTGGACGCTGACGCCGCGGGCGGTGGTGACGTTCGTCTGCGGCAGCGGCGGCGAGACGCTCGAACTGCCCAAGGAGCGGCGGACCGCCGACCACCCGGCGCGACTGAAGGTGGAGGCCAAGTTCGTCGGCGAACGCTCGCTGGTCGAGCGCTGCGTGGTGACGCTCGCCGGCGAGCGCGGGCTGCTGCTCGTGGGCGAGCCAGGCACCGCCAAGTCGATGTTGTCGGAGCTGCTGGCCGCCGCCGTGTGCGGCACCAGCGCGCTCACCGTGCAGGGTACGGCCGGCACGACCGAGGACGCCTTCCGCTACGGCTGGAACTACGCCCTTCTGCTGGCGCAGGGCCCGTCCCGGAGCGCGCTGGTGGACTCTCCGGTGCTCACCGCCATGCGCTCGGGCCGGGTGGCCCGGGTGGAGGAGATCACCCGCTGCCTGCCCGAGGTGCAGGACGCCCTCGTGTCGATCCTGTCCGACCGGCGGGTGAGCGTGCCGGAACTGGCCGGGACCGACGACGCGCAGGTGGCGGCGGCGCCCGGGTTCACCGTGATCGCCACGGCCAACCTGCGCGACCGCGGCGTGTCCGAGATGTCGGCGGCCCTGAAGCGCCGGTTCAGCTTCGAGACCGTGGGACCCATCGCGGACGCCACGGCCGAGACCGCGCTGGTGCGCCGCCAGGCGACCGCGGTGGTGCGCCGGGCCGGGGCGGCGTTCGGGGTGGACGACGCCGTGCTGGAGGCGCTGGTGACGGTCTTCCGCGACCTGCGTACCGGGCGGTCCGACGAGGGATGGGACGTGGAACGGCCAGGAACCGTGATGTCCACGGCGGAGGCGGTGCAGGTCGCCGCCTCGCTGGGCGTGGCGGCGGCCTACCTTCCGGCCGGCGACGTGCTCGACCTGGTGCCCGGCCACCTGCTCGGCGTCGTCCGCAAGGACGATCCCGCCGATCACGGGCGGCTGCTCGGCTACTGGGACGGGCCGGTGCGGCGGCGCGCCGAGGACGGGTCGGCGATGTGGCGGCGGCTGTGGGACCTGCGGGACAACCTCCGGTGACCACCGACCCTAGGGAAGCGCTCGCCGCCCTGGCCGCCTGCGCCCGGCCGTACCTGATCGGGGTACGGCACCACAGCCCCGCGCTGTCCGTGGTCCTGCCGGATCTGCTGGAGGCGGCCGACGCGGAGGTGGTGTGCGTCGAGCTGCCCGCGGACTTCCAGCCGTGGCTGGAACACCTGGCCGCCCCGGAGACCGTCGCCCCGGTCGCGCTGGCGGGCGCCGGGGCGGACGGCGGGCTCGGCTTCTACCCGTTCGCGGACTTCTCGCCGGAGCTGGTGGCCGTTCGGTGGGCGTGGAAGCGAGGGGTGGAGGTGGTGTGCTGCGACCTGCCGCTGTCGGATCCAGGCCGGCACGCGCCCTCCTCCGACCCGCCTGGCCCCGACTCTCTCGGCCCTGATGAGGTGGCGCCGCGGCGGCGGTCGTTCGCCGACGCGCTGGCCGCCTCCGGAACCGGCCGCGAGGGCGATGACATGTGGGACCGGGCCGTAGAGGTCCTCGCCCCCGAGTGCGAGCCCGAGGCCGTGCGACGGGCCGCGCTCGGCGTCGGCTGGGCCCTGCGCAGGGACGCCGAGGAGTCGGGCGGCGTACCCGCCAGGGACCTGGCGCGCGAGGCCCACATGCGCCGCGTCCTCACCCAGGCCGCGGCGGGCGGCCGTCGCGTCGCCGCGGTGATCGGCGCCTTCCACGCCCCCGCCCTCGTCCCGGCCGCCGCCCCTCAGCCGATGGGAACCCCGTCCGATCCCCGTCCCTCATCGGAGTCGGAGACGGTCGTCTCGCTCGTCCCCTACGCGTTCGACCTGCTCGACTCCCGCTCCGGCTACCCCGCCGGCATCCGGGACCCCCGCTGGCAGCAGGCGGTGTTCGAAGCCGGCGGCGATCCCGGCCGGATCATCGACGGCGCCGCCCGCGCCATCACCGACCTGTGCCGGGAGATGCGCCGTGCCGGCCACACCGCCGGCACGGGGGAGGCCGCGGAGACCCTGCGCATGGCCTGCGACCTGGCCCGGTTGCGCGGCCTGCCCGCCCCCGGCCGCGGCGAGCTGCTCGAAGCGGTGACGAGCGTCCTCGGCCAGGGCGAACCTCTCGGCCGCGGCCGGGCCCTGGCCCAGGCCCTCGACGTCGTCCTCGTCGGCACGCAACGCGGCCGGACCTCCCCCGGCACCCCGCGCTCGGGCCTCGGCCCCGCCGTGGAGGCCGACCTGAAGGCGCTGCGGCTGCCGGGCCCGGACGATCCGGAGCGCCGGGAGATGCGTCTCGACCCGCTCCGGTCCGACCTCGACTCACGCCGCGAGATCCTGCTGCGCCGCCTGCTCGCCTGCGGCGTCACCTACGGCGAGCCGGTCGAGGTGACCGGCACGGGCGACGCCTCCGCGCTGAGCACCCGGTGGCGGCTCACCTGGACCCCGGCGGTCCCGGCCCTGCTCGACCTGGCGGGCGTACGCGGCGTGACCCTCGCGCAGGCCGCCGCGGGCACGTTGCGGGAGGCGTACCGGCGTGAGTCCGCGGAGGGCGGGCCCACGTGCCGGCTCGTCCTCGACGGCCTGCGCGCGGCGGCGCAGTGCGATCTGCCCGAGCTCGTCGCCGACCGCCTCGCCGAAGCCGCCGTCGTGCTGCCCGCCACCGCCACCCTGGCCGAGCTGCTGGACGCCCTCGACCTGCTCGAAGCCCTCCGCCGCGAACACCTCCCCGGCACCACACCCCAGGGCCGCCGGCAGACCGTCGAACTGGCCGGCACCTTGCTGGACGCGGCGATCCGGGCGCTCCCGGGCCTGGCGGGCAGCGACCAGCCCGAGGACGCCGCGGCCCTGGTCGCGCTGGTCACCCGGTCCGGCGAGGAGCGGCTCGGGCTGCGGATGGACGACGTGCTGGGCGAGCTGGCCCGTACGGCGTCGCCGCTCATGCAGGGCGCGGCGCTGGCGGCCCGCGTGCTGCTGGACCTCGACGGGGCCGACACGCTGGGAGCCCGGGCGGCGGGCTGGATCGACCAGGCCACCGGCCCGGACGGCCGCCGTCGCCTCAGCCGCCTGCTGACCGGCGTGCTGACCGCCGCCGGCCCGCTGCTCGAATCGGCTCCCGGGGTGCTCCATCCCCTCATGGACCGTATCGACGACCTGGCCGACAAGGAGTTCCTGGACCGGTTGCCGGCGCTGCGCGGCGGATTCGACACGTTGACCCCGGCGGCGCGCACGCGGCTGCTGGGCACGGTGTCCGAACGGCTCGGCGACCGGCTCGACCTGTCCCTGGAGGCCCCACCCGAGCTGCTCGGCCTCTGGACGGCCGCCGACACGGCAGCCCTGGCGGTACTGCACTCACTGGGACTGCCCGCCACCCTCCGGAACGGTGACGAACCTTCACCCGTGAGGGCGGAGGAACCCACGCCCGGGAAGGCGGAGGAACCCACGTCCGGAGCGGCGGAGGAACCCACGCCGCCCGACCGGCGAGAAGCACCGTCCGCCGCGCGACCCGAAACGTCGACCATGCTGCCGCCGGTCGATCGGTGGCGGTTGCTGCTCGGACGCGAGCCCCAGAAACTGCCGTCCCAAGCCCGCGCCTACGCGCGTGCCCTCGACGAGCTGTACGGAGCCGGACGCGGCGAGGGGTCGGACGACTTCGACCCCTCGAACGGGGGCGACACCGGCGGCCAGGGGCACTCGTTCCCGACGGCCCGGGAGTGGGCCGAGGAGCTGGAGGCGCTGTTCGGGACCGACGTCCGCGAGGAGGTGCTGGCCAGCGCCGCCGACGCCGGGCGCGTCGACGTGCTGGCGGAGCTGAACCCGGCCTCCGTCCGGCCGTCCGTCGAACTGCTGACCTCCGTGCTGTCGCTGGCGGGCGGCCTGCCCGAGCAGCAGCTCGCCAAGCTGCGCCCACTCGTGCGGCGCCTGGTCGCCGAGCTCACCCGCGAGCTGGCGACCAAGCTGCGCCCCGCGATGACCGGCCTGGCGAACCCGCGCCCGACCCGCCGCCCCGGCGGCCCGCTGGACCTGCCGCGCACCCTCCGCGCGAACCTCCAGCACAGCCGGCGCCTGGAGGACGGGCGGCTGGTGGTGGTGCCGGAGCGACCGGTGTTCAGCACGCGGGCGCGTCAGGAGGCCGACTGGCGGCTGGTCCTCGTGGTGGACGTGTCCGGTTCGATGGAGGCGTCGGTGGTGTGGTCGGCGCTGACCGCCGCCGTCCTGGCGGGGGTGCCGACGCTGTCGACGCACTTCCTGACGTTCTCCACGCAGGTGATCGACCTGACCGACCAGGTGACCGACCCGCTGTCGCTGCTGCTCGAAGTGCGGGTGGGCGGCGGTACGCACATCGCGGCGGGCCTCGCCCGGGCGCGCAGGCTGGTGACCGTGCCCAGCCGGACGCTCGTCGTGGTCGTGAGCGACTTCGAGGAGGGCTATCCGATCGGCGGGCTGCTCGCCCAGGTACGCGCCCTGGCGGGCTCCGGCGTCCATCTGCTGGGTTGCGCCGCCCTGGACGACAGCGGGGCGCCGCGCTATTCGCTGCCCATCGCCCAGCAGCTCGTCGCGGCCGGGATGCCGGTCGCCGCGCTCAGCCCGCTCGCCCTCGCCCGCTGGGTGGGGGAACGCCTTCGTGGAGAGACCCGGTGAACATGACGAACGCCCCCGCCGCCGCCTGCCTGCCACCTGCGGCGCCGCACGTGGTGGCGGCCGCCGTGGAGGCGCTCACCTCCCGGCTGCGCAAGAAGCTGGACGCGGCCGTCGAGCAGTACGCGGCCCTGCCCGTCGTGGTGGTGGACGGGGAGGGGGTACGGATCACGTGCGGCGAGGACGCGGTGGTCACACTCTCGCCCGGGGTGTCGGGTGTGGTCGAGGAGGAGGGCCAGGCGGGGTGCAGTTGCCTGCTCGCGCCTAGATGCCTGCACCGGGCCGCGGTGCTGAGCGCGTGCCCGCTGGCAGAGGCGGAGCCCAGGGGGACGGCCGCTCATGACGCCGAACCCCCCTCCGCCGCGGCACCACCGGAGGCGCTGAGTCCGGAACCTTCCGCGACGCCGAGCCCGGAGCAGAGGGCAGAGCCGGGAAAGAGTCAGGTCCACCGGAAGTCTGGGGAGACGGCTCCGGCCGAGGAGGCGGAGGAGGCGCGGGCCGCCGGGCCGGCTCCGGCGCAGGTGGCGGCCGCGGCGGGGTTGTGGGCCGCCGGGGCGGCCGTGCTTGCGGCCGGGGTGTCGGCGGCGGGCGCGGTGCCGCAGGCCGAGCTGCTCCGCGCCGCCCACACCGCCCGCCTCGCCGGCCTCCCCAGGGCCGAGGCCGCCGCCCTTCGCGTCGTACGAGGGCTGAGATCGGCCCGCGAACAACGCGTCGGCCACCACCTCTCGGACCTGGTGTCCGCACTTCGCGAACTCCTGCTCATCGCCGGCCGCCTGGCAGCGGGCGACCCGGACCCGGCGCTGACCGGCACCCTCCGGCGCGCGTACGAGCAGGGCGGCAGCCTCCGCGTGTACGGCGCCTTCCGGGAGCCGGTGATCAGCGCCACCGGCTACGGCGGCGTCGTCACCCACGTCGTCGCGGAGGACGGCCGCTGGTTCTCGGTCGCCGACGTCAAGCCGGGCGGAGCGGCCCGCGCCCGCGGCGCGGCCACCGCGACCGTCGCCATCGGCTCGGCCACGCTGAACCACTCCCAGCTCGCCAGATCCGGCCTGCTGATCGTCGGCGCCACAATCTCGCCCGACGGTCGGCTCGGGGCGGGGAAAGGCGTCCGCGCCACCCCGGTCCGCGGCATGCCGTGGACCGAGGGACCCATGGGCGCCCTGCTGGCCCGCCCACTGACCGAGCAGGCCCTGGCACGCCTGTCGGGCGAGGTCTGGAGCGAGTCGGGCACGGAAGAGGTGGCCCGGGAGCCGGTCGCCTGCGACCTGATGATCGTCGGCGCGTCGGGCGACCACGTTCTCGCCCGCGTCCTCGTCCCCACCCCGGCCGCTGTCGGCGTCGGGCCAACAGCCGGCACGCCGACGGCGGACGCGGGCCCGTCCGGAGCAGCCGGGGGGATGCGGCCGGCCGGACCGGTGATCCGTCTCGTGCCGGCCAACCGGCATCACGACCTGGCGCACGTGTCCAACCTCGGGCGGCTTGCCGGCCGGCCGGGGCTGTGTGTGCGCGTCGTGGGACGGGTGGAGCCGGACCGGGCCACCACGCTGCGCCCGCTCGCCGTGGGACCTGTGCCGGGGGCTGAGATGACGCTGCGGCTGCCCGAAGAGTGGCATGATCGGGCAGACCTCGGCTACGACCGCCTGCAGGGCGCCCACCTGCCCCCGCCCGGCCCTCCGGTGGACCCAGGGGAGGAGACGGACCCGCTGGCGAGCGCGCCGCTGTGGCGGGTCCGGCGCCTGGTCGAACTGGCCGTCGCGGGTGGACGCCGCGCCGTGGCCGAGTCGGGACGCGGCGAGGACTCCAAAGCACAGGAGACGTCGTTGCGCCGTTCCGGATTCAAGGCCGCCGCCGAGCTGGTCGCCGCCCTCACCGCCGAAGCCGATCGGCGCCGACGCGACGTGTTCGGCCGCCTGACCGACTCCGGCCCCGACCGGTACGCATGGGCCTGGCTCGCCACGGCCACCCACCTGGCCGCCACGGAACGCGCCCTCGTCCGGACGTCCTGGCAGGCCGGCGAGTGATGACGGATCGACGCGTCGGGGAGCGGGCGCCCGTACACGCGGACGCATGAAACCGGCTGCGGAGTCCGCGCCGTCCCGACGGCCGCGCACCTCACCCGCCGCGACCGACCCGCTGAGCGCCGCCGGCGGGCGGACCCGAAGCGCGGCGTCCGTTATGGGATCGCGATCAACTTTGCGCGTGGATGGGAGGTCCGACTCCGTGTGAAGATCCTTTGTGGGGCGCTCGCTGTCGTCTCGGCCCTCGTGGCCGTTCCGGGTACCGCCCACGCGGCCGTTCCCGCAGGCGGGACGTCCGCCCCGATCCGGTACGCCGCCACCTCCGACTGCGACAAGGACCCGCGCAACGCCGCGCGATGCGGCCCCTGGTGGTACCGGACGACCGACGGCAAGCGTCACCGGCTCGACGGGGTGGCGCGTACGACGCAGCCGGTCGCCGTCAGCGGGGACGGCCGCCGCCTGGCCTACATCAGGGCCAAGGACACCCGGCTCGTCATCCGCGACCTCGACGGCCGGATCCGGGTCTCGCGGGACAAGGCGTGGCCGTCGAGGTCCGAGGTCGATGTCACTCGCGTGAGGATGTCCTACGACGGCTCACTCGTGGCGGTCGACTGCTGCTGGGCCGGCTACACCGAGCACGCGGCGCGGGTCTACGACGCCGCCACCGGCGCGCTGCTGAGCAAGGTTCCGGGAGTGTCGGTGCGTGAGGACGCCCTGAGCTTCAGCGGCGACGGCGACCAGATCCTCGTCAGTACGGATGACGACAAGTCCGGCAGGCTCAGCGTCCACGACCTGAACGGCAGGCGGACCGCTGTCGTCGTGCCCCCTCGGCTGATCGGCGACAACGCGGCCACCGCCGCACTGAACGCCGACGGGCGCACCGTGGCCGTCTACGTGACCGGCCGCAAACCCAAGATCGCCCTGTACGACCTGGAGGCCGGGTCGGTCACCGCCACGTACCCCGTACCGGCGTCAGGTCAGAAGGTGGAGCGCGACCCCGCGGAGAACAGGATCGCGGAGGTCGATACGGACGTCCGGCTCGACTGGACGGGCGACTCGACCCTGCGGATGGTCAGGAAGGTCGGCTTCAAGCTGGTGCGGGTGAAGGTGTACGACATCGACATCCCTGCCGGATCGGTGCGTCTTCAGCGCGCCTACGCCATCACCGGAACCACTGATGAGGCGATCAGCGGCCTGTGACGCTGGGACGATGAGCGAGACGAGCCCGGTCACTCAGGGGGTGCCGGGTGGCGCCGCCCCTCCGCCGCCCGGCGTCCGAGCAGCTTGTCGATGCTGCGGCGTTCGCGTTTGGTGGGACGACCAGCGCCACGATCGCGGACGGCCACCGTCACGGTCTCCTCGCGCGGAGGAGGCGGGGGGCTCTTGTCGACGTAGCACTCGGCGGCCACGGCGGCGCCGACGCGCTTGGAGATGACGCGGGAGACCACCACGATGCGTTCGCGCCCCTCGTGCCTCAGCCGGACCTCGTCGCCGACCCGTACGGCGTGCGCGGGCTTGACCCGTATCCCGTTGACCCGGACATGACCGCCTCGGCAGGCGTCGGAGGCGATCGAACGAGTCTTGGTGAGCCGCACCGCCCAGATCCAGCTGTCCACCCGCGTACTCAACTGCTCACCCGCCACACCACGACACTCTACTGAGACCCCCGCCACCGGCATCCAAACCCGCCTCCCCCAAGACACACTCCTTAGGGCCGCGCCCGGCCGACAGGAGAAGGCGGACCCTCACGGCCGGCCTCGCTTGCGGCGCTGGTCCCGGTGGTCCCTCCGGGGCGCCGACCCGAGGTCGGGTGTCTTGTAGGTGACCAGAGGGATCGTGGTGGCCACCGGCGTGGCCAGGTCATGGTCGACGAGGTCGGTGATCACTTGCTCGATGCGCTTGTAGGCCGTCGGTGCCTCCTCGAAGAGGAGTTGGCGGTCGCCGCACACCACCAGCGACCCCATCGGTGTACGGCGCAGCTCTTCGACCGTGTGCTTGGCTCGTCCGCGGCGCAGGGCGTCCGCACGCGACATCTTGCGGCCCGCGCCGTGCGCCACGGAGTGGCCGGCGTCCGGCCCGGCATGGGCGGCCACGAGGTAGGACGGGGTGCCGCGCGTACCGGCGATGAGAACGTCGCGGCCGTCACCCGGCGCCGCTCCCTTGCGGTGCAGGTAGATCCCGTCGCGGAGCTCGACCAGGTTGTGGCACTGGTCCAGGATCGGCTCGGTGGGCTCGGTCCCCAGCGCGTGGGCGACCCGGGCGGCCAGCAGCCGCCGGTTGAGCGAACCCCACCGTACGGCCTCGTCATGCATCGCCAGGTAGGCGCCGGGATCAGGGGAGGGCCCCCCGCCGTGGACCGCGGTGTGCTCCCGCAGGATCCGTTCGCCGAGCCCCCGTGAACCGCTGTGGACGACGAGAACCAGGTCGCCGGCGGCCAGGCCGAGACGGCTGGCGTGGCCAGGTTCGAAGACGGTCCCGATGCGCGCCAGCTCGACGAAGTGGTTGCCCCGGCCGACCGTCCCGAGCCCCTCGACGTGACCAGCGGGTATGCCATCCGTCACGACGGCCCAGGCGGGATCGTCGGCATCTCGTTCAGGGTCCAGCGCGCGATCGAGATCGGGAAACCGGGCGGCGAGCTTCTCGGGTACGGCGCGCTTGAGCTTGACGGGGAACACCGCGATGCCGCAACCGATGTCGGAGCCCACCAGGAACGGGTACAGGATGGTCGACGCCATGGCGGCGCCGATGGGGGCGCCCTTGCCGGGGTGGAGGTCCGGCATGGCGGCGACGTGCCTCATGCCGTCGAGGGCTGCCACCTGATGGCATTGCGCGACGGCATCGGACTCGATCCAGCTTGTGGGGGAGGCGAACACGGTGACGGTGGCCGACCCCGTGGCCGGAGTGGACGGCGGCAGGAACTCCGGCCGGGAGTGTTGCTGAGACAAAGACGCTCTCTTCGCTGAACAGGGTATGGGCGGGCGGCATCACGGTGCCGGCGCCGTGGCATCTCGAAGTGGCGGGGTGCTGTCCGTCAGAGCCTCATGGGCACCACATTCCCTGACCCCCGTCCTGCCGGGCAAGCGATTATCGGCCGTACGGGCTTGCACGGCCGGGACGAGAGGCCGCCGCCCCCATGGCCGCGGTCGACCCGCGCCAATGGGATTCGTTGGACGGTCGCGGCGGCGAACGGCGCTCCGAGCCGAGGCCCTGGTGAGGACGCCGCGACGTTGATCGGCGCGGCGGTGCGCAGCGAGAATGAGGACCATGAGGAAGGGGGACGGACTCCGCCAGGTTCGGGCCCCACGTAGGGGAGAGCCGGGGATGGCGCGAGGCGGCCGGTACGGTGCGTGAGCAGAATGAGGTGTGCCCGTACCAGGGGCTCGCGCCGTTCGAAAGCGACAAGAGCGAGCTGTTCTTCGGCCGTCGGCGGGCGGTCCGCGACCTGCTGGAGCGGCTCGCGCCCCGGCTGCGGGAGCGCGGCTCCATCCTGCTGGTCTCGGGGGCCTCCGGCGTGGGCAAGTCGTCGCTGCTGCGGGCGGGGCTGATGCCGGCGCTCGCGGACGGTACACCGCTGCTGCCCGGGTCGCGGAACTGGCCCCGCCTGCTCGTCACGCCGACCGTGGAGCCGTTCGGCGCGCTGGCCGAAGCCTGGGCGCAGGCGTACGGCGGTAGCGCTGAGGAGGCCGGCGAGCGATTACGCCCGCGTCCGGAAGAGACCGGGGAGGGAGCGCAGGAGCGTGTGGGGAAGGCCGGCCCGCCGGACGGGCGGTTCGTGCTGGTGGTGGACCAGTTCGAGGAGCTGTTCACCTTGGTGGCCGACGAGCGGGAGCGCCAGGCGTTCGTCCAGACCCTGCACGACCTGGCCGGAGCCGGCGCCGCGGTGATCATCGGGGTGCGCGCGGACTACTGGGACCGCTGCGCCGCCTACCCTCAGCTGGCCGAGGCCATCCAGGACGGCCAGGTGATCGTCGAGCCGATGACGGAGCCGGACCTACGGCTGGCCATCACCGGTCCCGCCGCCGCTGTGGGCCTGGAGCTCGAACCCGGTCTGGTCGACATCATCCTGCTTGAGCTGCGTGCCGGCGCCGATCAGGCCGGCGGCGGCTTCGAGGCCGCCTCCCTGCCGCTGCTGTCGCAGGCCCTGCTCAACACCTGGGAAAGGCGTGAGGACGGCAAGCTGACCATCCGTGGGTACGAGGACTCCGGCCAGGTCCGCGCCTCCGTGCAGCGCACGGCCGACGAGGTGCTCGACCGGCTGTCTCCCGATGACCGCAAGGCCACGCTGCGGATCTTCCGGCGGATGACCCTGATCGCCTCAGGTGGGCGGATGGTGCGACGCAGCGCGACCTGGGCCGAGCTCCACGCCGCCGCGGCCGCGGACTCGGAGCAGCGGAAGGCCCGGGTCGGGGAGCTGCTGTCGGCGTTCGCCGGACTGCGCCTGATCACGCTGCACGAGAACCGCGCGGAGATCGCCCACGACGCCCTGCTGACCGCCTGGCCCACTCTGCGGCAGTGGCTCGAACCTGACCTGACCGCGCACGCGGTGTACGACCGACTCGTCGAGGACGCCGGGCAATGGGCCGAGAACCACCGCGACCCCGCCTTCCTCTACCGCGGGGCCCGGCTGCTGGCCGTGCAGGACAGCCGGCCCCGCTGGGACCGCGACCCGGGCAGCTTCCCGCCGCCCGGCCCCGTCGTGAACCGCTTCGTCGCGGCGTCCGTCGGGGCCGCGCGGCGGGCGGGCCGGCGCCGCGCCTTCGTCATGGCCGGTCTGGCCACGCTGTCCGTGCTCGCCCTGCTCGCCGCCGGCATCGCCGTGAACGCGGCGAACAACGCCGACCAGCAGCGCCTGCTGGCGGTCCAGGAGCGGCAACTGGCGGTGTCGCGCCGGCTCGCCATGGAGAGTGAGGTCACCGACGATCCGGTCACGTCCGCGCTGCTGGCCGTGACGGCGTGGCGGCTGGCCGAAACCCCCGAGACGCGTAGGCGCCTGCTCGACGTGGCGGCCCGCGCGGACCGGGGAATCCTCTCCGCGCACAACAACTCCATCGACCAGCTGCTGTTCAGCCCCACCGGTTCGATCATCGCGACCGGCTCCAACGGCACCGTCCGGTTGTGGGACTCGGCGACCCGCCGGCAGCTCGGCGACCCGATCGTTCATGACGGGTTGTGCGTGTTCGGATTCGGGACGGCCTTCAGTCCCAACGGGAAGGTGCTGGCCACGGCCTGCTTTCACGAGGTCGTGTTCTGGGACGTGGTCACCCGCCGGCCGCTGGGACGCCCGATGGACGTCGTGGACGGGGTAGGAGCGATGGCGTTCAGCCCTGACGGAAGGACCCTCGCGACCGCGACCGCGAGCGGCACCGTGCGGTTGTGGGACACCGTCGGGCGCCGGCAGGCCGGAGCCGCCATCGGGCGCGCCGACCACGAGTCCGTCCGCGACTCCATCGCTCAGGTGGCCTTCAGCCCGGACGGAAGACGTCTGATCAGCGCCGGCGCCGACGACACCGTACGCGTCTGGGATCTCGCCACCCGCCGCCAGATCGGCAAGGCGCTCACCGGGCACGCCGGCGACATCAGCGGCATGTCCCTCAGCCCGGACGGCGGAACACTCGCGACGTTCAGCATCGCGGACCGGACCGCCCGGTTGTGGGATCTGACCACCCACAAGCAGATCGGTGGCGTCCTGCAGGGAGCCGGCAGCGACCTCGGCTTCTACGCGGTGGCCTTCAGCCCGGACGGGACGAGGCTCGCCACCGGTGGCAGAGACGGCTACACCAGGCTGTGGGACACCGCGAGCCGCCGGCAGGTGGGCGACCCGTTGACCAACAGGCGGTTCTGGAACCAGAGACTGGCGTTCAGCCCTGACGGAAGGACCCTCGCGGCCGCCGACGTGGACGGCCAGGTGCGGCTGTGGGACCCGACGGCGCACCGGCAGCTCGGCGCGGCGATGCCCGGCACGTACGACGTCGCCTTCAGCCCCGGCGGAAAGACCCTGGCCGCCTCCGACCCCGTGGTCGCCATGGGCACCGACCGCAAGGACAGCGCCGTCCGGTTCTTCGACGTGGCCACCCGCCGCGAGTCCGGCCCCCGCCTGCGCCCCGAGGACGACCCGGTGCCCCGCGAATGGGCCGGCGTCCGCGCCACCAGGTTCAGCCGTGACGGCAGGACGCTCACCACGGCCGGGACCGATGGCGCCATACGGCGGTGGGACGCCGTCACCCGCCGCCAGATCGGCCGCGCCGACAGGCTCAGCTCGTCCGGCGAGCTGAGCGCCGACGGCGGGCTCAGCGCCTTCTGGGTACGGACCGGCAACGACGGTTCAGTCGCGATCTGGGACGTCGCGGGCCGCCGCGAGGCCGGACCCCGCATCGTCGTCGAGGGCCACACCAGTTTCGTACCCGCGAAAGCGTTCAGCCCTGACGGCTCCATCCTGGCGCTGGCGGGCAGCGACCAGACCGTAAGGCTGTTCGACGTCGCCACCCGCCGCCAGATCGGAGAGCCTCTGCAGGGCGCCGCCACGGATCAGCACAGCGCCCTGGCCTTCAGCGGCAACGGGAAGCTCCTGGCCACCACGGCGGCCGACGGCACTGTACGGCTGTGGGACGTGGCGAGCCGACGCCAGAACGGGGCCATCCTGACCGGCCACACCAACTCCGTCAGCGCGATGGCGTTCAGCCCCGACGGCCGAACCCTCGCGACCGGCTCAGGAGACCGCACCGTACGGCTGTGGGACGTACCGACCCTCCGCCAGATCGGCCCCGCACTGACCGGCCACACTGAGACCGTGGCCGATGTGGCCTTCAGCCCGGACGGAGCCACGCTCGCCACGGCAAGCGCCGACCTGACCCTGCGGCTGTGGAACGTCGCGGCACCCGCCGACCCCGCCGCCGCGGTGTGCGCGCAGGCGGGCCGCTCCTTCACCCGCGGCGAGTGGCGGCGCTACGTCGAGGGAGAGGAGTTCCGGGAGGTGTGCCCTTGACCGCTTATCGATACAGAGGTGCATCTATGCCGCTGTATGCGGGGACCGTCGGTTGCTTATCAAGGTTTACAAAGCAAACGACGTGCGGCTGAGTAACCGCAGGTCAGAGGCCGAAATGCCTACCCAGATGAGTGCTCCCGGCAGGATCCGAACCTGCGGCACCCGCTTTAGGAGAGCGTAGGTTGTAAGGCTAGTCTGCCTCGTTCGAGCTGCGGAAATAAGCTGCCAGGCTCGTCGAGCGGGCAAGATCATCCCGTGCATGTCCCTGCGCGTCGCGACTGTGTAATGAGCATTCGGACCGTCATGCTCGCTGCCGTACACCCAAAGTGACGTATGGTCATGTTCGGCCTGAGCGTCCGTGCCGCATGACTTCATCGACGATGAGAGTGACCGCTTCTGATGGATCTTCGTGCTCCCATACTCGAATGACACGCCACCCTGCCTGATGGAGGTGCTCGTTGGTGGCTACGTCCCGAGCTACGTTCTTCGCCAGCTTCTCTGACCACCACGTGTCGTTCGCAACAGGACGGGTGGCGTGCTCAGGGCAGGAGTGCCAGAAGCATCCGTCTATGAACACTGCGACCTTCACTCGTGTGAAGGCGATGTCGACTGTCCGCCGTTTCATGCCAGGTATTGGCCAGGCTACTCGATACCGCAGCCCGCGGGCGTGCAGCAGCTTACGCACGGCGAGCTCAGGCGAGGTGTCCCTACGACGTTGCCTGCTCATCCGTGCCGACACGTCGGCCGAGCTGGGAAGAGGCATGGTGGCCACGACATAACGGTATAGCTGTCCACGATCCTTGGTGCCACTGATGCCCCCGGCGTCCCAGACGTGGTTGCCTGCGGAGCAACGCCAAGAGCAGGGCCCTCCAACCGGTCAGGTTCAGAACGCGCTGTGTGTGGCCCTCCAGACTGTCGGCGGGTCCCAGTACGCTGTGTGCCCATCGGCCAGCTTGCTGCCTCTGTGCCAATCGACCATGGCGACGGTGGCAGCATCGTCCCGAACGACGCACCCTTGGAGACCAAGTGCATCCTGCCAAGATTGTTGACTTGTTCGCCGGTCCTGGTGGGCTCGACGTGGCAGCGGAGAAACTCGGTGTCTCGACGGTGGGTGTGGAATGGGACGCCTCGGCTTGCAAGACGCGCCGAGCTGCTGGTTTGGAGACGGTGGAAGGCGACGTGCGTGCCTACGGCCCTTCCGACTTTCCTGAGGCAGACGTACTGGCTGGAGGCCCACCGTGTCAGACCTTCACCGTCGCCGGCACCGGAGCTGGCCGCCGGGCACTCGATGAAGTACTGCGCTTCGTCAAGCGTATGGTCGCTCGGGAAGATCGGGGGGAGATCGATCGAGATCTCAGCAAGTTGGAAGACGAACGCACCGGCCTGGTGCTGGAACCTCTCCGTTGGGCACTTGAGGCGATCGACGACAGGAAAACTCCTTATCGGGCGATCGTGCTCGAGCAGGTCCCGGCAGTGCTCCCGGTATGGGAAGCCTATGCGGCGGCATTGCAGGGCGAAGGCTACTCCGTAAATTGCGGCATCCTGCGTACGGAGGAATACGGCGTTCCGCAGACGCGTAAGAGGGCAGTACTGATCGCGCGCAGGGGCCATGAAGACGTGGCTCTGCCCCGGCCTACGCATCGGCCCTACCGCAAGGGGGTCCCGCGCGAGGCCGGAGACCAAGCACTTCTCCCATGGAGGACCATGGGAGAAGTGCTTGACCGACAGCAAGAGTTTGAAGTGATCTCGAACTACGGCACTGGGGGCGACCCGAAAGCTCGCGGTCGACGCGCCTCCTGGGAGCCCTCGGCCACGGTGACCGGGAAAATCTCCCGCAACCGTGTCGTCTCCTTGGATGGGGCTGAACTGGCCCGCTTCTCCCTGGCAGAAGCGGGTTGTCTGCAGACCTTCCCTGTCGACTATCCGTGGTCCGGAAAGGATGTGAGTCAGCAGATCGGAAATGCTGTTCCTCCTCGATTGGCCATGCACATCCTTTGTGCTGCATTCGGCTGGAATTCCCCGGACGATGGCCTCCTGCAGAGTCTCAGGACCTGGAGGTCCGCAGGAGCTACAGAGTCGATGGACATCGACAGCGCCGCGCTGGCGGAAGTGGAATATGCCTGACTTTGTCGGGTGTGCCTCTGACGATTGCTGCCTCTCAATACGGTCGAAGCTGGCGGACTTGAGGCGGATATATCTACGCACGTAGCACTGTCTTGAGCTAGATTCAAGTGGAGGAATGCTATGGCTGGCGGGCAAATGCGTGTGGGGCAGGTATTCCGGTACGCCAGCGGCAAGAATCCCGTACCAGCACGGTTGGACGACTACGACAATTTTCACCATGTAACCCATTCACCTGGCATGCCGCGTGCATTGCTGGAGGCGGGCATCAACGGGATGGCCAGGGTCGTCGGGCCTGACAGGGCACGTAGGCCCGCGATCTTGATTCGGTCAAGTCCGTGGAAGGCAGGCTCTACGGAGACTCCCTGGCATGACGTGTTCGACATGGACCATGGGCACGTCCGGTACTTTGGCGATCACAAGGCAGGGCAGAAGGCGGCTCCTGGAACAACAACAGGCAACGCCGCGCTGCTGGAGGCGTTCAACGGTCACCAGGCTGCGACACCGGCAGAGCGCGCAGCGGCAACACCGCTGTTGTTGTTCCGGGCTGTGTCGCGCAACCGCCGACCGAAAGGATATGTGGAGTTCTGCGGCCTAGGCCTGGTGGAGCGCGCAGAGCGGGTAGTGCAGTGGGGAGGGCCGAAGCATACGACCTTCACCAACTACGTTTACGACATCGCTCTGATCGATCTTATGGACGAGAATGATGCGGTGTCCTGGGACTGGATACACGCCCGGCGAGACGCATCGCTGACTGCCACTCAGGTCCTTACGGCAGCCCCACGCGCATGGCGGGCATGGGTCAAGGACGGCAACTTAGCACTGCCGCGACTCCGACGCCGCGTTGCCAAGGCTCGGATCACCAAGGTCAAGGACCAGAAACCGGTCGTGGGCAGTCCGGAGGCTGCCGATCTTGCGGCGGTCTACAAGCGCTTCGACCGCAACAAACATGATTTCGAAGCCGTCGCAGCCACCGTGGCTGCTCGAGTACTACGGGGTTCTGGCCAGCGCTACATCGACGGCTGGCTAACCCGTCGATCCGGCGACGGGGGCGCCGATTTTGTCGGTCGCCTCGACCTGGGCAGCGGACTTGCCGGCACCAGCTTGGTCGTGCTTGGGCAGGCCAAATGCATCAAACCCGACAGCCTGATCTCTGCAGAACAGATTGCCAGGGTGGTGGCAAGACTGCGCCGCGGTTGGATCGGCGTCTATGTCACCACAGGCTCGTATTCTGAACCCGCCCAAGTGGAGATGGTTGAGGATCAGTACCCGATTGTCCTGATCAACGGCATGGATCTGATCAGGGAGCTGCGTGCCATTGCCCGTGACGACCACGGTGGTGACCTGTCGGCATGCCTAGACCACATCATGGCGAGCACCGCCACCACGGTCACCAATCGACGTCCTGAGGAGATCCTCCTCGAATGAACGTCGGACCGCGAAGTCGCACAGCATCTGTGGAGCAGTTCGCCGCTCGCGTCGGTGTGCAGGTAGTCCCGTGCGGCCACATCGACCTGTGGCGTCACGTTTCGATCCAGGAAACGGCGCCTTCCTTGAGGCATTGCCTCGGGGAACTGAAAACGGAACGACGAACGGCCAGATGTCAGCGGACATGGCACCCACTGAATGGCGAATCATCTGCCTGAGACCGTGGGAATTGGGTCTACAGAGCTTCTCGGAAAGCCCCTATACTCCGCCCTGTGGCCGACACTCTTGATCTTCAGTTCCCAGAGCCCAAGCCTCCGCGAGGAGAAGCCGCAGCCGGCTCCGCGGGCGACCAGGCGCTTGATGCAGTGGAGTCTTGGTTCCGCAGCCAGTCGAAGATGGAGGAGCGTTTCGGCCAGATCTTCCGTCAAGCGATCGACGAGGTCCTCGACGGGCAGCGCACTGCGCGGTTCGACATCTACGCGGACGGCCTGGTGGCGAAGACCGAACGGACGTATTTGGGCACCAAGGTGGAGATCATCTGCCAGGACGAGTTTCACCTCGACCGCGGGCAGAAGATGGACTATTCCGTTGCCGGACACGACGTGGACGCAAAATTCTCGATGCACGCGCTCTTGGGGCAGGCGATTCCTCGCGAGGCGGTAGGGCACATCTGTTTACTCATGCACGCCTCCGACAAGACTGCAGAATTCTCAGTCGGACTCGTGCATGTGACGCCGGACATTCTCAATGCGTCATCGAACCAGGACGGGAAAAAGACCATCAGCGCGATCGGCCGTTCTCGTGTTCGGTGGCTGGTGCACAAAGGAAAGCTCCCGGAGAATCAACTGCTGCGGCTGCCGTCGGCCGTCCTGCGCGCGATCTTCAATCCCGCCCTGTCCAAGCAGGAACGTGTCAATCAGCTCTTCCGTCTCGTGCCGGGCAGAATCATCTACAGGCGAACCGTGACAACGGTAGCGCAACAGCAGGACGGTCCGAAGCGCGTACGCGATGCCAGGCTGGCGCTGGCCGGCCAGGGAATCATCATTCTTGGCTACCGTGACGGCCATCCTGAGATTGCGCGCGCTCTTGAACTCGCGGTTCCCCGCCAGAGCGAGTGGATCAGTACGCGCGTAGTGCCTCGCCCGCATGGGGACACCCGCCCTGCGGTTCTGCTCCAGGGCGATTATTACGTTCAGGCGCGCGACGACGAGACTCCTCACCCCGTGACGCCTCGCTATGGCGTCGGGGAGTAATTTCTGCTGCAGAGCTGCACGCCCGAACAGTCCTCGACCGGAATTGTAGTGTGTGAGCATTGGTCGTAATTGTGAATGGTGTCCATGGGAATGGTGATCGCGGTAAGGAGTCATGCGAGCTGCGGCGGGAGATGAGTGACTTGATTCTGCCGGCTGTCTTCCGGGTGATATGAGCCGATCCGGAAAATGTCTTCGAAACGCTTGCAATAAGCAGGCTGATCGGGGAATGCATGGCAACCGAAATGTGATCTGACTCCGGCTCTGTCGGGCATGGCTGTCGTGCATGCATCTGAGGGCTTGCATCAGTGGCGTAGGGCCCTGCAAAGGTGGGGCGGTCGTGTAAGAGTCCTGTGAAGTTTGGCCTGGCTCGCTTCTGTCGGCATCCCCCGAGCCATATGCGTCCTCGCACTTGCGTAAGTATCAGGCTTCGCCCGGTGGCGCGTTTGCTACGCGCTAAGCGGCCAAAAGATTCTCATAGCTCGCTGCAGGAAGTACCGAGATCCGAGGATCGTGCGTCGTCTAGGTGGCGGGCGCGATGCCCTGGACGTGTGATTCCTCCCCTCGATACGGGAGGATTTTTCGTGTTTGCCAGGACGGAGGTAGTCGGGTCTATCATTGCGCCGGTGATGTCGGCAACACCCCCTCGTGGCTATAGGTCTGATTTGACCGCTTTATGCACGATGAGGCGCGCATGCGGCAGTGGGTGTGCCACAAGCATTTTGTGATGCAGAGGGTGGCGGCAGCTTTCAGGGCCGGACGAGAGAGGCATGAGGGCGTAATGGCGAGGCGGCAGGACTGGAGCCCGGATGTCGGACTCACACAAGAGGTCGAGGAGCAGTTCGATCGAGCGATCGCCTCGTACCGGGCGAATCCCAACCTCATCATCGAGCATGCGAACCACGAGGAGTCCATCCGGGTCGGTGGGTACGCCAACCGAACGCTCCTTGAGCTGGTGCAAAACGCGGCGGACGCCATGTCCGGGGGGTCTTCGGATCAATTCGGTGGGGGGCGGGTGGAGATCGTCCTCGATCTGCGGTCTGCGACGCTGTACTGCGCCAATGCCGGACGCCCGTTCTCGAAGAGCGGCTTGACGTCGATCGCGCACGCCCACCTCAGCGGCAAGCGTGGTGACGAGATCGGGCGCTTCGGTCTGGGCTTCAAGTCGGTCCTGGCGGTGACCGATGCTCCCCAGGTATACAGCCGATCCGTGTCCTTCGAGTTCAACTCTGACAAGGCAAAGGCGGCGATCAACGCTGTCCGAGCGCCTGTGAAGAGGCTCCCTGCGCTGCGGACCGCCACTCTGATCGATGCTGAGGCGGCGTTCGAGAGAGACCCCGTGCTCGCCGAGCTGGCCGAGTGGGCAACCACGGTTGTCAAGCTGCCCCGAGCTTCCAACTTGGAACGTTTAAAAATTGAGATCCGTAAGTTCCGGTCGGAGTTCCTCCTGTTCGTCACCGAGGTGCGCGAAGTGCGGCTTCGTGTCGTCGGGTCCGAGGAGGAGTCCTACAGCACGAGCCACATGTCCAGAGACCTCGGCGAGGGTAGTTTCAGGATCGAGCGCCCGGACGGGTCCGGTGATGAGTGGGTCGTGGAGCATCGGATGCACTCTCCGTCCCATGAGGCTCGGCTCGAGGTCGGAGAGGCTGTTTCGCGGGATCAGGTCAAGGTCACGGTCGCGATGCCGTCCCGGCAGGCTCAGCTCAGGGTCGGCGAGTTCTGGTCATACTTCCCTCTGCAGGACAAGACCACTGCCTCGGCGCTGTTCAACGCTCCTTGGAGCGTCAACGACGACCGGACAACGCTGCTCGAGAACACCTACAACCGAGAGATCCTGAAGACTCTCTCAGACATGTTCGTAGGGATGCTTCCCAAGGTTGCGTCGAGTGACGACCCTGCCGCCCACCTTGAGTACATGCCTGCGCGTGGTCGTGAGGTGCTCTCGTTCGGGGACAACATTCTCTCCACGCACGTGCCGAGCATCGCGGCGCAGCGCGAGATCGTTCCAGATGCGACAGGCAGGCTGAGGCTCGCCGGAGAGCTTCGCCCGCTCGACTTCATGGTCAGCGGTGTCTCGGAGCAGGACCACAGGAACTGGATCAGTTCTCCGAACACGGGCAACGACGTCCCGCATTGGCGCTGCTATGCCATCCAGCAGCGAATCGCCCGTCTGCGGCAGCTCTACGTCTTCAGCGTCGCCAAGAGCTTGGAGATCAACCCGCGAGACGAGAAACGAGCTCTTGAGGCCATGCCGAAACGCGGCATCCTCACGTGGCTGCGAGAGTGGGCCGAGGGCACGGATCCCGGTTCGGCGGCGAGAGCCTTCGCCTTTGTCGTCAACCATGCGGCCATCGAGGGGATTCAGACCGCGCGGGTGATCCCGACCACGGATGGTTTGTGTGCCTTGAAGGACCGGAGCAACGTCTTCCTGAGACGGGTCGACGACGTCGACATCGAGGGCGCACGCTTCGTCGCCGAAGACTTTCTCGCGATCCCGAAGATCGAGGAGCATTTACGCGGTCAGGGGTTCCGCGATCTGGACCCCCTCGCCATTCTGCGAGCACGTCTCAACAAGCTTTCTGTCGACTCGGACGACGAGGCGCTGACCAGGTTCTGGGACGCGGTCGTCAACGTTTCGCCGTCGGAAGCCGCGAGGATGTTGTCGAAGGACACGTCGGGACACATCAAGGTGCCTACCCTTGACGGTAAGTGGTCGTGGCCCAGCCAGGTCATGGACATGGACGGACTGGGGGATGAGTTCGGCGCGCGCCTGCTGGACCGATCCCGATGTGTCCCACAGGTCGCTCACGCAGTGGGCGTCGTCCACGATCCCGTGAAGGAGTACCCCACCGAGGACGAGGTCTTCTTCGGGGACTACTGCAGATGGGTGAGGGACTTCCTCAACGCCAGGCGAGGGCCGGGCGAACGAGAGATCGAGCGCATCGAGTTCGTCGAGCATGCGGGCCCTGGCCCCTTCTCGGTCCTTCTCATGCTGCGGGACGCAGGCGCGCCCGATCAGCTGCGAGAGAGATGGACGACGCAGCTGTTGGGGTTCGAGGATGAATCCTGGACCGTGGAGGACCTCGATTCCCGTCAGACCTACCGGGTGACCTCACCGCTTCGATGGGCGGTCGACCGAGCAGGCGTGCTCCCCTCGACCCGGGGCCGCAGATCTCCACAGAAGATCGTGTCGGCAGCCATGGTCGAGTACGAGGACCTGCTTCCGCTGTACCGAGGGCCTCGAAACATCGAGCACAAGCTGAACCTGCCCCGTGAGCTGGCTCAGGTGCCGTCGGACGTGCTGCGGGAAGCGCTCGAGGCGGAGCTCTTCCCGCCACGCGTCAAGGATCACACCCTGACGAAGTTCATCATTGCCGCGAGCAGACTCGCGTTCTCGCAAGGACATCCGTCCCGGATCCCGGCTCGTATCGGGCAGGGGATCGAATCACGGCGGCCGGACACGGTCTACATCGCTACCACCGACGAGGAGCAGCGCTTCCTGGCGTCTCGGCAGAAGCCCTACCTCCGAGCAGGCGGTGACGAGGCCGTAGCTCTGGTCGAGGCCGTGGGATGCCGTAGGTTCGAGGACAGTTTCTCCTTCTCCATGCTGATCGAGGGGCAGCAGGACGGCGAACGCATCATCGACCTGTACACCGGACTCCGCTCGACCTACACGGCGGACAGGGTCATGAACGCTACGGTGGCGAGGGCTGTGCACATAGCCAAGCGCGTGACCACCGAGGACGGTGTGGAGGACCAGTCGCTCGACAGGTATCTCGACGGACATACGTTGATCGTCCAGGCAGACCTCGGCGAGCGGGAAGTCCTGGAGGTCATCAACCAGGCATACGGCCTGGGATTGGACAACGCCCAGCTGAGCGAAGTGCTCAAGGCAGGGCTGGACCAACGTCTCGAGGAGCAGCGCCAAGCCGCCAAGGCAGCCCTCACCGACGTGGAGCGTCTGGAGGTGTTCTTCGGGGACGACACCCTCCGGGAGGCGTTGCCCAAGGGCCTCTGGTCGGCACTTGAGAGACAAGGCCTGGTGAACAACGCGACCTCTGTCGCGGAACTCTTTCTCACCGTCTACAGAAGCGATTCGATCAAGTTGCTCGCCGACCAGTTCCGCGGCGAGGGATACACGGACGTTCCCACGACGTGGGCCGGCGGGGCACCGACCATCACTTGGCTTCGCAAGATGGGGTTCGGTGCCGAGTACGCCGGCCAACGGAACGAGCGTCAGGACGACGAGTTCGTAATCCCTGGAGCCGTCAAGCTGAACCCCCTGCACGATTTCCAGCAAGACCTCAGCACCCGCCTGAGGGACGTCCTGATCCTCAAGGAGCCGAACGGCAACTCGCTCAAGGCCATGGTCGAGCTCCCTACAGGTGCAGGGAAGACGCGCGTGGCGACAGAGACGGTCCTGCGGCTGTTCATCGACGGCTCCCTGAGCGGACCCGTGCTCTGGATCGCGCAGTCGGCCGAGCTCTGTGAACAGGCGGTGCAGACCTTCAGCATGGTGTGGCGTGGCCTGGCTGACGAACGACCACTGACGATCGGCAGGCTCTGGGAGAACAATTCGGTGCACGAGCCCGACACGCAGTTCGGCGTCGTCGTCGCCACGGACGCGAAGCTGGTCAAGGTCATCGATCGCCCGGAATACACGTGGCTGAGCAACGCGTCCGCAGTGATCGTCGACGAGGCCCACCGAGCGGGAGGCTCTTCCAGATACACGAAGATCCTCAAATGGCTGGGAGTGGACGGGCGCAGTTGGGAGCGGCCTCTCGTCGGCCTCTCTGCGACGCCGTTCAAGGGTTCCATGGGAAGCGACACTCAGACGAAGGAGCTGGTAGCGCGCTTCGGACGCCGCATGATCAAGGCATTTGAAGGGGGCGAGGCCTACCGGAAACTGTCCCAGATGGGTGTGCTTGCCCGCGTCCGGCACGAGGTGCTTCCCGGAATCGACGTCGCTCTGGAGCCCGCAGAGGAGGCCAACGTTCGGGGTCAGCGCAAGCTCGAACCACAGGTTCTCGATCGCATCGGTCGAGACCAAGCACGTATGGCGATCCTCGTGGATCACATCATGCAGCAGGATCCGGAATGGCCGATCCTCGTGTTCACCCCGAACGTGCTGTCAGCACAGGTGCTCGCGGCGACCCTGCGCTACCGCAAGGTCGAGGCCGCCGCGGTGAGCGGCCAGACCGGTCGGCAGGAACGTCGAGATGTCATCGAGCAGTTCAAATCGGGAGAGATCCGTGTGCTCGCGAACTGCGACCTGTTGATCCAGGGATTCGACGCTCCTGGTGTCCGTGCTCTTTACATCGCGCGCCCGACGTTCAGCCCGAGCGCCTACATCCAGATGGCCGGTCGGGGTCTTCGTGGTCCGGCGAACGGCGGCAAGGAGGAGTGTCTCATCGTGGACATCGCCGACAACTTCGGTGCGCTGAACGACTTCCTCGGCTACCGGGAGTACGAACAACTCTGGCGGGAGCATCGCGCATGATTCTTGTTCCGGACCTCGCGGACATCGAGGCGACAGCGACGAGCGGTGCCGAACGCCGGGTCGCACGTGTCCTTAATGCGATCGAGGGACCAGAAGGCGCCGTCGCGTTCCACTCGGTGTCGCTCCGTACCCACGGGACCAAGCAACAGGCGGAGGCCGACTTCGTCGTCCTGTGGGAGAACATCGTCATCCTGGTCGAGGTCAAGGGCGGAGGCGTGAGCAAGCACGACGGCCTCTGGTACACCGTCGACCGACGCGGCGACTGGAAGAGGCTCCGTGAATCCCCGATGCGGCAGGCCCAGTCGGCGATGCACGCGCTACGAGCGATCTTCAACGAGGACGGCATCGGCTGGTACGCAAGCGAGGCAGTCGTCATCACCCCTGACATCGACGCCCCTCCTCCGACGGTCGAGTGGAAGGGGAGCCACTGGTGGGCCAAGGAGGAGATGAGCGTCGCTGCCATGACCGCAGCCTTCAAGGCCGTTGCCGACGGGACGAGGACGCCGCCGCATGGGGTGAAGATCGCGCGTACAGACCTCTTACGGGCACGTCTCTTCGGTGAGTTCACCCGGATGCCGGTCGTCGATGCTCAGCGCGGGGCCGTGATCGAGGAGCAGAACCGCGCGACGGACGACCAGGCACGTGTGCTGGCCGCACTCTCACGCAACCAGCGAATGATGGTGGTCGGAGGCGCCGGTACCGGGAAGTCCCTCGTGCTGGCCGAAGCCGCGAAACAAGAGGCCGGCGAGGGCAGATCCGTTCTGATCACCTTCCACTCGCCGGCGTTGGTCGGCTTCTTCTCACCGCGGATCACAGGCCGTGAGATCGACCTACGCCCCTTCTCCGAACTCGACGGAGAGAAGAAGTACGACGTCGTGCTCGTCGACGAGGCACAGGACCTCATGAACGCCAAGGGAATGGACGCGCTGGACGCCGTCATCAAGGGAGGGCGGGCGAAAGGTCGGTGGCGGATGTTCCTCGACCCCAACAACCAGGCACACGTGGACGGCTCCTTCGACCAGGACGTCTACGAACTCGTGTCCGACGAGGCGTTGCTCCTCGACCTCAACCGCAATGTCCGCAACACGAGAGCGATCGTCCACGTGGTCCAGGAGTACCTGGGGGCCGACATCGGAGACCCGGGAATCGTCAATGGTGAGCGAGTGCACTGGAGATGGGCCGACGCGGAGGCCGATGTAGCCGCCGCGGAGAGCGTTGCACGTCAGCTCGTCGACGACGGCGTCCGTCGCGAAAGCATCTGGATCATCAGAGCCACGTCCGACGCCGCTCCCATGCGGGGCGCCGCAGGTTTCACCGTGACCAGCCCGCGCTTTGCGAAGGGGCTGGAGGCGGAGCACGTGATCGTCTGCGACCTGCCCGAGGCTTATGACGAGCACGGGCTCGCCGGGTTCTACGTCGCCGTCACCAGACCACGGGTCACGCTCCATGTCGTCGCGTCCAAGGACGACAAGCAGCGGCTCCAGGAACTCGTCCGGAAGCAGGTCGGGAAGTGAACCTCACCGAGGCACAGCGTGCCGCACTGCAGCATCTCCGGGACACTTACGTCGGGCCGGACGCGGGACCGGAAGAAGTGACGCGCAACCTCCCGCATCGGCAGTACGCCGTCGGGATGTTGTTCCCCGCCGCTCCGGAGACCGATGGCCAGGCTCAGACCGAACTCCAGGACGAAATCTCTGCGGACGTACCCGAGGGAGATCTCGAGGAGGACGGGGCGGCTGTTCCGCTGGCCGAGGACTGGCGCCCATCATCCGTCGCGATCTCTTTTGTCACCGACGGTGCTTCCGTGGAAGCAAGCCTCTCGTGCGGTACGTACTCACAGGAGTCGGTTGAAGGGCCCCCCAAGTGGCGTCGTAGGCCGTTTGCCTCAGGCAAGATCTCGCTGGCCAAAGGCCGGCGCCCGGAGCTTCTCACAGTGGGCGACGTGCCTGTGGAGATCGGGTCGCGTTGGCGCGACTTCAGAGGGAACTTCCTGGTCACGGTGCACGTCAGGGTGATGTCCGAGTCCACCGGAGACGAGCGTCTCGACATCCCTCAGATGCTCTTCCAGGTAGGGCTGTCCGTCAGTCCGGCCGCGGGCGCGCAGTTCATGGAGTACGACACCACCCGGCTGTCCGGCGGTGATCAGGAGACAGCCGAGCTTCGGCTCAGGTATCGCAACCGCAAGGTCTATGCCGTCGGTCACGGGATGGCCGCAGACTGGGACGTCACGGACGGGAGCTGTACTGCAGTGTTCCTCGAGCCAGTGCCGGCCTTCGTCGTGCCTGCCGTCGAGACCACGGGCTTCCCGGAGAACACCCCCGAAGCGCAGTCCTTGGAACTCGCACATCTCATGAGGATGGATTCGGACCCGGAGCCGGTGCTGCAGTCTCTGGATGCGTTCGCCGATGCGTTCGCCGAATGGGTGGACGAACAGACGTGGCGGGCCGAAGGCTTCGGTGACGAGGCGGAGGTCGCTCGACGAATTGCCGGCCGCTCCCAGGATGCGCTCGAACGAATGCGGGCCGGCGTGGCGCTGCTTCGTGATCCGGCTCAGGGACGCCTCCGTACGGCATTCGCTCTGGGCATGGCGGCGATGCGTCTGCAGATGCGTCAATCCTCGATTAACAGGGGTGGGCCTGAGGCCGGTTCGAAGGAACCACAGTGGAGGCCTTTCCAGCTCGGGTTCCTCCTCGTCTCGCTCGCCTCCACAGTCGACGAGAAGCACGGCGACCGTGACCTCGTCGATCTCATCTGGTTCCCGACCGGCGGTGGCAAGACCGAGGCATACCTGGGCCTCGCAGCGATCGAGATCTTCCACCGGCGACTGCTTCACGGCACGGCGGGGGGCGGCACCGCTGTGATCACCAGGTACACCCTCCGGCTCCTGACGTCTCAACAGTTCCAGCGAGCAGCAGCGCTCGTCTGTGCAATGGAGCTGTTGCGTCGTACGGATCCTCGGGTGATGGGCATGACACCCTTCACGATCGGCCTCTGGGTGGGCAAGGACGTCACCCCGAACAACCGCCTCGCGGCGAAGGCAGCGCTGGATCGACTGATGAAGGCGGCGCGACCTGAAGAGGCCAACGAGTTCCAGGTGGAGAGCTGCCCCTGGTGCCTGACACCGATGGTGCCCAAATCCAGGAGCACACGGCCGAAGGACTACGGCATGCGTCTGCTCGGCAAGGACGTCGTACTGCATTGTGTCGACACCTCGTGTCGATTCAGCGACGAACTGCCGCTCGCCGTCGTCGACGAGGTCCTGTACGACGAGCCGCCCACGATCCTCCTGGCGACCGTCGACAAGTTCGCCCGGCTCCAGTTCAAACCCGCCGCGGGAAGGCTTCTGGGCCTCGGGACCCCGTTCAAGCAGCCCTCCCTGGTCATCCAGGACGAGCTGCATCTTCTGTCCGGGCCGCTGGGTACCACCGTCGCCGTGTTCGACGCCGTGATCCAGGTGCTGCTGAGCCGAATGGGTACCAGCCCTAAGATCGTCGCTTCCACCGCGACCATTCGTGCCTCGGACGAACAGGTGCAAGGGCTCTACGGGCGCAAGGTGGCGCTTTATCCGCCATCAGGGCTGGACGACGACCGGACCTTCTTCTCCCGACCCGTCCAGAACGGCGAAGGACGGCTCTACGTCGGACTCATGCCTCAGTCGGTGTCCCAGCCCTCGGCGGTCATCTCCGCGGTAACTCCGCTCATCGAGATACCCGATGTCCTCTCCAGCCGTGGGGAGGCTGTTGTTCCCAGGGACGCCTACTGGACTCTGGTTATGTACCACAACTCCCTCCGCGAGCTCGGACGTACCGGAACGCTCGTCGTCGACGACGTACGGGCCCGACTCGAGCCCCGTGCAGAACGTCTGGGCCTGCCGCCAAGGACGGTCAGAGCGGAGCGTGTGCTGGAGCTGACGAGCCGGCGGGGAGCGGAGCAGCTTCCGAGCGATCTGCGGGCCCTTCGGGTCCGGGTGGACGAGTCCCCGGCGGCGATCGACGTGGTCCTGTCGTCGAACATGCTCTCCGTCGGCATCGACATTCCCCGGCTCGCCCTGATGCTCATGGTCGGGCAGCCGAAGACGACCGCGGAGTACATCCAGGCCACGAGCCGCGTCGGGCGCGGCGACACCAGGGGCATCGTGGTGACGCTCTTCAGATCGAGTCGTGCCCGAGACCGGTCGCACTTCGAAACCTTCCGCGGATACCACGAGGCGCTCTACCGCAGCGTCGAACCCACGAGCGTCACACCATGGTCGCTGGCCTCGAGGGAGCGCTCACTGGCCGGAGCACTCGTGGCACTGGTGCGGCAATCGTTCAACCAGCTGGCCGAGAACGACACAGCAGGCCGGTTCGACCTCGACGACATGGCACTCAGTGACGGAGTGACGGCTCTTCTCGATCGTTTCCTCACATACGTGGCACGAGCCGACGACCTCGAGGTGGAGGAGACACGACGAGCCGCCTGGAGCCTCTTGCGCGACTGGGACCGCCGAGCGCACTCGGCCCGCGACACGGACGAGACGTTGGGCTACGAGCGGCTGGGGAAGATCGACACCGCGCTGCTCAAGAGGTTCGGGCAGATGGGGGAAGGGTGGCTCGTCGGCGACTCAATGAGGTCGGTGGAACCAAGTGTGGCCGTGAACGTCCAGGAACCCCAGGAGGAGGCACAACGTGGAGAAGATTAGGCATGACCTGCGGTTGTCGGAGACGATCACACCCTTCGGGGTCGGAGCGATCGTGGACATCCGAGGTGAGTCCCTGATCGCGCCCGACACCTCCTGGTGGGACAAGAAGTACTGTCCGGAGATCAGCTGTGAGCGACTCCTCGCCAGGCTCGGTCCGGGTACCCTCAGGCAGCCACCGACCCACGCCGGCCATGCGGGCAAGGACACAGCCGCATTGCTCTATTGGCGCTTTCCCGCCTGGCGATTCTGCGAGAGGTGCTCGAAGCTCTCAAAGATGACCGGCAAGAGGCACGGCAAGTGGAGCAACACCTGTGAGTGTGGAGGGCTTCTTGTCCCGATGCGCTACATCGCGATCTGTGAGCAAGGCAGCCACGCCCAGGATGTCCCATGGTTCCAGTGGGCGCACAGGGGCCGCGAGGCGGCTCTCGATGATGCCGTTCGCTTCTGTCAGTCCTACAAGGAGCTCCGCTTCGAGAGGTTGTCCGGTCAGGGCGAGGGCCTGGCCTCCCTCCGGGTCAAGTGTTACGGGTGCGGACACGCCAGGTCACTGGCAGAGCTCGTGACGAAAGACGCCCTGCAGCGCGACGGCCTCCAGTGTGCGGGCCGGCAGCCCTGGGAGCCGAAAGACCCGACGAAGAAGCCGTGCAACCATCGTCTTGTCGCGGTCCAGAGAGGAGCGACGGGAAACTACATCGCCGAACGGATCTCCGCGCTCGACATCCCTGAGGAACGTCCTCAGTCAGCGGAGATCGCCGACAAAGTACGCGGTCATATGCTCTTTGAGAGACTCGTCGCGGACAACGGTGGCCCTCAGGCGGAGATGATCGCGGGATGGATTGCCGGCGAGCTCGGGGTTGCGCCGGAGACCGTGCTCGAGATCGTGGCAGGGGGCGATGTTCCGGACGACGACGTGCTCCTCGACCTCAAGGACGGGGAGTGGGCCGCCTTCCTGAAGAAGCTCGACAGTGGACGAGACCGTACCGGTGGCGACTTTGTCGTCGACGGATGGAGCCTCAAGACAACCTCGGGCCCCGAGAGCCTCGTCAGCCGGATCGCCGGCGTCGGACAGGTACATCGGGTACGTGAGGTGACTGCTCTTCGCGGGTTCAGGCGCTACAGCGCGGAAGCCGATCGCATCACAGCCGACCTCGGAGTCAACCACCAAAAGTTTCCCACCTATCCCGCCATGGAGATGTTCGGCGAAGGGATCTTCCTGAGGTTCGATGAGGACAAACTCGCGCAATGGGAGACGCAACCAGATGTCCAGGCGCGGGCAGGCATCCTCCTGAAGCGCCGTGCGGGCATCGCATGGGCGGAGCGCCTCGACGTTCCCGAGCCGCGCTACATCGCCCTGCACACGTTGTCGCACCTGCTCATCCGTCGGCTTGCATACGCCAGTGGCTATGCGTCAGCCTCCCTTCAGGAACGGATCTATGCGAACTCCGATCGGAAGGACAAGACCGCCGGGATTCTGATTTTCACCGCGGCAGGAGATGTTCAGGGAACTCTTGGAGGACTCGTTCGGCTGGGCCTGCCCGAGAAGCTGATCCCGCTTCTCGTCTCAGCGCTCGACGACGCAGACGTCTGCTCGAACGACCCGGTCTGCATCGAGAGGGACAAGCAGGGCTCGTCGCAACTCAACCTGTCTGCATGCCACGGCTGCTCCCTTGTGAGCGAGACTTCGTGCGAGACGGGCAACAGGTTGCTCGATCGTCAACTGCTGCTTGGAGGAGGAAGCGTCGTCGGCTTTCTGGAGGGAGTCCTGGCAGAGGTGCGCCAGGCGACTGGTGCGGGATGAGAAGAATCGGCCTGTCATACATGAATCGGGAACGTCAGCGGCGCCAGACAGCGAGGGGGACCGGGGGTCACGTCCCACCGAGTGGTGTAGTTCGGCTCTCGCATGAGGCTCTGCTGGTTTGACTATGCCGTCATCAGTTCGGTCTGTGCCACCTCCTGCTGGTCAGTGCTGGATGTCGTGATGAGGGCCATGCTGCTTTCGGACAGGTAGCGGCGGTTGGCGACCTGCCATTCGTCGTGGGCTTCGACCAGGACGGCGCCGGCCAGGCGGAGCAGTGCTTCGGGGTTGGGGAAGACACCGACGACGTCGGTACGGCGTTTGATCTCCTTGTTCAGTCGCTCCAGGGGGTTGGTGGACCAGATCTTCTTCCAGTGCGCGGGTGGGAAGATGGCGAAGGCCAGGACGTCGTCGGCGGCCTGGTGCAGCACCGCCTCGACCTTGGGGAACTGGCGGCCGAGCATGCCCGCGATCACGCCGAGCTGGTCACGGACCATGTCGGGGGTGGGCTGGGCGAAGATGGTGCGGATGGCGGCGGCGACCATCTCGGCCGACCCCTTCGGGACGGTGGCGAGCACATTGCGCAGGAAGTGCACGTGACATCGTTGCCAGGCGGCGCCGAGCAGGACCGCGCCGATGGAGGCCACCAGGCCAGCATGGGCGTCGCTGATGACCAGCTGCACTCCGGCCAGGCCGCGGGCCTTCAAGGTGCGCAGGAACGCGGTCCAGAACGCGCCGTCCTCGCTGTCGCCGACGCTTCTGTCTGCTCGGCCAGCACCGCCCCGATAAGGCGGATGATGGCGGGCCGGTCGGGGAAGATGCCGACCACGTCGGTGCGGCGGCGGATCTCCTTGTTCAGCCGTTCCTGTGGATTGTTGGACCAGATCTGGGTCCAGATCTCGCGGGGGAAGGCGGCGAAGGCGATGAGGTCGTCACGGGCGGCGTCCAGGTGTTCGGCGGCGACCGGATGCTTGGCCTCGAGCGTTTGGACGACCCAGGCGTGCTGAACGCGGACGGAGGCGGCGTCGGGCCGGTCGAAGATGGTGCGCACCAGCGTGGCGACGAACGGCTGGGCGGATTTCGGCACGACGGTGAGCAGGTTGCGCAGGTAGTGGGTGCGGCAACGCTGCCAGGACGCGCTGGCCAGGGTGGCGCCGATCGCCGAGACCAGGCCGGTGTGGGCATCGGAGATGACCAGCTGGACGCCGGACAGGCCGCGCGCTGTCAGGCCGCGCAGGAACGCCAGCCAGCCGGCGCCGTCCTCGGCACTGGTGACCTCCAGGCCGAGGATCTCCCGCCGTCCGTCGACGTTGACCCCGGTGGCCACCAGCACATGGACGTTGATGATCCGCCCGGCCTCACGCACCTTCTGTGTCAGCGCGTCCAGCCACACGAACGTGTACGGCCCATTGTCGAGCGCTCGGGTGCGGAACGCCTCCACCTGCTCATCGAGGACCTTGGCCATCTGCGAGACCTGACTCTTGGAGATCGTCTTGATCCCGAGCTGCTCGATCAGCTTGTCCACCCGCCGGGTCGACACACCCAGCAGATACGATGTGGCGACCACGCTGATCAGCGCCTGCTCGGCCCGCCTCCTGCGTTCCAGCAGCCAGTCCGGGAAGTACGAGCCCTGACGCAGCTTTGGGATCGCCAGCTCGATCGACCCTGCCCGGGTGTCCCACTCCCGCGCCCGGTAGCCATTGCGCGAGTTCGTCCGCTCGCTGCTGCGTCGGCCGTACTCGGCGCCGCACAGGCTGTCGGCCTCGGCCGACATCAACGCCTCGGCCATGGTCTTCACCATGGATCGCAACACATCGGGGTTGCTTGTCTCGATCTGCTTCGCCAGCCACTGACCAGGCGTCACACTGTTGGCTACGGCCATCGCCCATCTCCTTTGATCTTCGATAGCACTCAAAGGATCACGCGATGGCCGTCTCTATTTCACGGCCGCCACACTTGTGACCAGGTCAAACTCGTACACCACTTCCATGGACGCAGCCGTGAGACGGCGCTGCCATACACCATTTCCATGGAAGCAACCGCACCCCGCTCAGATCCGAGTCATGGAGACGTCAGCCACAACTCATTCGATGGTTCGGCCCGTCAGTCCAAGTGATTCAACAAAGAACCACGAAATGTTCAAGGCAGTGTTAATCTCGTTAGTGACTGACCTGGTCGGTACCGCCTGCGGTGGGCTCTGGGTCGTTCCACGACGTGAAACCCGATGTGGTTGTCACGACGAGGTTCGATCGCCAGCCCGCATAACCCACAGCCGGTAGCCGAGTCAGCTCGGTCGCCAGATCGGACCCACGCCACTCGATGGAAGGGCCCCTGGGACGAGTCGCGATGCGTGGGACTGCGCCCCTGGTTTGGCGCCGTCTAAACGACAGACAGGACTCGTCCCCAGTGCAAGAAACAACCCCCTTCATCCTCGCTGGCGAGCAGGTGAACTTCCCCACGCTCGCCAACGGCACCGCGATCAAGAATGCCGCAAGGCGCTACGAGTCAGCCTTCGAACTGCCTGAGGAAGCGGCGTTCACCATGGCCTCGGCGCTCGTCGACCCTGCCGAGGTTCGTGGTCAGATCGACCCCAAGCAGCCGCTCGGACATCTCCAGACCATCCAAACCCCGGACGGCAACATGCTCCTGGCACAGCCGGCGCGTGCCTGGACGCACATGATCTCAGGTGACGGCGGCAACGGTCGCAGCCGCTACACGCTCCAGACGAATGTGCAGGCGGACGGCGTCCGGCCGTGGCCGATTCCCAGGCATCACAAGCCCGCGATCGTGGACTACCACTGCAGCTCGCTGAAGGACATGGCCGAAGCCGTGCGGGCGAGCGCGCAGGCGATCCGCTCGCCCGACCTCATCACGCAGATCTCCACCAACCCGCGAGGCGTGTGGAACCCTCCGGTCGTGGTGCTCGCCCGCGCATACGAGCAGGCCGCCGACGGTTCGGTGACCGTGCGGTGGTTCCTTCACACCGTGGAGGGCAGCACGCGCGTTGAGGCCTGTCACGACCTGTCTGAGGTGGACGCGGCTGCACCTCTCCTGGAGAGTCACGACCCTCTCGCTCATCTCCGGGCGGGCCACAAGGCGTATACCGACAGGTTCGAAGAGACACCCACCGCATTCCGGAGCCTCGCCGCAGCGCGCGCCGCGACCATGCCGGTTCTCATCGTCGTAGCGGCTGTCGAGAACGACATGGTCACGCCAATCACCGGCGGCTTCCCCGCGATCATCAACGACTACGTCGAGAGCGTGCACGTCCAGCCGCGCCCCTTCTCCGATGTGGCGCAGAGCAACGTCCTAGGAGAACGGTTCGTTCTACGGCTGGAGGCCAAGGGCGCGATGAGCAGGGAAGACGCCGAAGCAATCCTGGGGCGCGGCGAAGTGACCGGTCTTTCCTCCGTGCGGGCCGCCAAGCTGGTCCATGCCGTCTGCGATGCCGCGAATGACGACCTGGTCCGGGAGTTCATGGTCACCGAGCCGGGAAGCCGGCTGACCAAGGTCAAGCGAGCCAAGCTGATCGGCCCCCTGGTAGTCCGGCAGTTCACCACGCCCGCCGAGTCCGCCGAACGTGCGCTCATGCGGGCGTTCACGCCCGACCTGCTGATGGAGCCGTGGTCCGTGACCGGCGTCGACAGCAAGACCCTCCGGAAAACCTGCCTCGCCGATCTGGAAGCCGGTAACTCCGCCACACCCGCCATCGCCGAGCTGATGGCGCGCGGTGGTCCCGCGCTCTGCACGGCCGGACTCCTCCTGAGCGACCAGGGTTCCACGGTGCAGGGCATCCCGAACCTGCGGGGCAGTGTTGACAAGGTGGTCGAGGAGCTAGCCACCACTCCCGGCGGCATCCATGTCCTCGCCGACGCGATTGCCTGGGCCGATGGTGACAGTCTCGCCAAGCCACGCGAGTTTACCCCGGACGGCATCCCGAAGAAAGACAAGCACGGCGATCAGCTCCACTTCCCGACCTCATGGCAGAAGGGGAACATGGGCATCCGCGCCCTCGCCTTCACCAACGGGGAGATCCCCACCTCCCAAAAGAACAAGGGCCAGGACAAGCCGCCCACCCTGACCCCGGAGCAGAAGTACCAGGAAGCCGAGACGGCCCTCCTGCGCAATCTGAAGGCGGCCGACACGATGCTCAAGGACCTCGTGGCGGCCACCGACGAGCACGGCAAGAAGCTCCTCGCCAAAATCGGCCTGAAGAAGGACGACGTCTACGAAGAGTTCCCCGGTCAGCTCATGAAGATCTACGCGCGGTACGGCAACGAGGACGACGTCCTCAGCTCCTTCGACGAGGACGAACTCCCCGACGACACCACCATCCTGGACCACGACGAGGACAACCTCGACGACGAAGAGACCGACGACGACACCGGGAACCACTAGTGAGCCGGCTCAGTGCCCGCCGCTACCACGAGCTCTGCGACGTTCTCGGGACCGCGCTCGATCACCCCAAGCCAGCTATCCAGGAAGTCGGCGCCCGGGTGGGATGGCCGGTGGCCGTTTACCTGCTCGGACATCGTGACCCCGTCGACAACAAGCTGACCGTGGACTACGTCGGCAGCACCGCCAGGCTGAACGCGGACGCCAGCAGCAGGATCCGCGAACACCTGCGAGACGCAGAGAAGCGAAAGCGCTTCACCTGCCAGGTCATTCTCCCCCTGCGCCGAGACCTGCCCGACGACGAAGTCAGACACTACGAAGGACAAGTCGCTCGCGCCCTTGGAGTCCCGCGTTGGTGCGAGCGTATACCTCGCCAGCGGTAGGCCGGAGGGCCGGCCCTGCAATGCGCCGGCCCTCCTCTCTCCATACAAATATTTCCCCTTGCGGGATCCCGTAGGATCCACACGAATGACCCCTTCGATGCGAAGCCATTTCCGGATGGCAGAGGCCTGCTCCGACGTGGCGCGGTACCAGGGCTGGGTGTCCGCCACGGCTCGCCAGCGTTCGTAGTCCTTCAGCGCGGTTGTCACTCAAATAGTCACTCACACTGCGCCCTCCCGTGAGAGTGCTGCTATCGGTAGCCTGGCAGCACTTGGGTTGCGTCCCGAGTAGTTCGTCAATTCAAGACAGGTGGGGTCATGCGTGCCTGGAGCTTTCTGACACTGGATGAATCCGAGCGCCAGTTTGCGGGGAACCTCGGGTACGAGGACGTTCTTGGTGTTCGCTACGTCTGGGACAGCACCGTGGCGCACCATCGAAGCGTTCAGCCTGGCGATCTGGCGGTACTGAGAGGGAAAAGCTCCGTTCTCGGCTTAGGGTGGATAGACGAGATCACAACGAAGCCTGGCGGCAAGGTACGTCGCCGTTGTCCGAGCTGTCGCAGCACCGCCTTCAAGCTCCGACGCCGTCTGCAGCCAGTCTTCAAGTGCGCCGTCACTGAGTGCGCCGCAGAGTTCGATTTCCCAGAGCAGGAAGAGATAGAGGTTACCTTTTACGTGGCAGATTATTCCCGCACTTGGCGCCCACTCGCAGACGTGTTTCTCGTGTCAGCGCTAAATTTCGCCTATCTGACACAAGCTGCACAGCACTCGATCCGTGAGTTGTCCTTAGAGGGCGTACGCAAAGCTCTCGCCGATCCTGCCGATATGGGCAACCTATGGTGGGCCGAAGAGGGAGGAATGCGCGTCATTCAGGGTGGGCACCGCCCCATCCTGGGACGAGCTCGTGTAGGTCAAGCACAGTTTCGGCAGGAGCTGTTGCGACGGTTCGGAGCTGTGTGTGCGTTCACAGGGTCGCAGCCACCGGAGGTTCTCGAGGCCGCTCATCTCTACAGGTATTCCGAGGAGCCAGAACATGATGTACGTGGAGGCCTGCTGCTGCGCCGCGACCTCCATGCCCTCTTCGACCGCCAGCTAATCGGTGTGGACACAGCGGATTGGATCATTCGTGTTGCCCCCTGGTTGCACTGTTATCCTGAGCTGGCGATGCTCGATGGTCAGATACTCAAGGTGAGCAGCGCCAAGCGCCCGGATGCCTCATATTTGAAGACACACTTCGAGTTGGCTCTCGACTCCTGGAGCGCCAGACAGCGTTGATCGCTGCGGGTCGTTATAGGGCTCCTAATGGCAGACCAGGCCCTTCCCGCCGAAACGACCATACACAGATTTATGCCACCAGACGGATCTTGATAGAGGGAGTAATAGGAAACACCTTCATGATGACTGCAAGACCCCTGCGCCCGATGGGCGGCGATTGCCAACCATCTCGACATTTGCCACCTAAAAACTGTCACGTCCTAAACTCCTCCCATGCCGACCTAAGAAGGGCTGAGATGTGGCTACCGGAACGCCTGCCAGAGCCATGCAGTCTTCACCTATCGAGGTAGAAGTCGGATTAGCCAGCGGGGCAAACTGCTCGTCCTTCTCAGCGACAGACTTGAGCGATTGGCGCAGCCGTTCTGCGCATCTCGAAGAGCGGTGTTCTCGTACGACTTGTTCCAGTTGTCGAAGAGCGCATGCATTCGGCAAATCCGAGAACGATCAAGCAGGCATGTCTGTTGCTCCATGCTGAGGAAGCTTGCGTGGGTGCCTGAACTCTCCGAGCCGTCCATCGTCATCCACGGGTGTCCACCATCCCTCGAGGCCGTTGATACCCAGGCCGTCACCCAGAGACGTTCCGCCCGCGGCTCGCCGGACCGAGGTCACGTCCGTCGAGAACCTCGATGTCCGTGATCGTCGTCGCCGTGGGGTCCAAGCTCAGCCAGATGGCGTCTTCACCGGTGCGTTCCCAACTGCACCATCCAGGAACCTGAGGAACCCGGCGAGGCCGTCAAGAGGGTGGTGCACGTGGAGCTATAGGCGCACACGCCATAGAACAGCAGGTCCCCGACCGTGCCGGCGAGAGGGGCGTTCTCGTCCTGCTCCCGCAGCAGAGTGATGATCTCAGCGGTGAGGTCGGGAAACACATCCGCTAGAAGGCCACTGAAGATCTTACGTTCTGGCCTCGTTCCTTCTGGGATGAGGCCACAGCGGTTGTTGTGCAGTGTGAGTGGACCGGAGAGCTGGTCGGGCCGGATGTGTGGCAGACCTGCCGGGAGTTGATCCCGGCAAAGAGCATGTTCGCGTTCTTGGCCGAGCATCGCCAGGTGCTGTTTCCCGCGGAGATGTTCGCGGACATGTATCCCTCGCGCAACCGGCGGCCGAGCATGCCGCCGCAGGTCCTGGCGGCTGCGGTGGTGCTGCAGACGCTCAAGGGCTGTCGGACGTCGACAGTGTGCAGGCGTTGCGGTGTGATCTGCGCTGGAAGGCGGCCCGGGCTGGGGCTGTATGACACCGCCTTCGATCCGTCGCTGCTGACCTACTTCCGGCGGCGGCCGGCCCGCTCCCGCCACCCGAACCGGATCTTTGAGGCTGTGGGTGAGGTGATCGCGGCGACCGGCGTGTTGGCGGGCAGGCAGCGGCGGGCGCTGGGTTCGGCGGTGCTGGACGACGGGGTGGCCACCCAGGACACCGTTACCCAGTTGATCGCCGCGATCCGGCGGGTGATCCGTCACGTGCCGGGTGCTGTGCAGATCGCCGCCGAAGACTGCACCGCTCATGACTACGCCGATCCGGGCAAGCCGCGCATCGCCTGGGATGACGAGCAGGCCCGGGCCCTACTGGTGGACGCCCTGGTCACCGACGCGATCCGGCTGCTGGCCGGTCTGCCCGCCCAGCCCTTGGACGAGCAGGCGGCCAACGCCGTGGGCCTTTTGGCCCTGCTAGCCGGGCAGGATGTGGAACCGGCCGATGGCTCCGACGGCCGGGACGGGCGCCGGCGCATCGCCCCGGACCGGGTGATCTCCACCGTCGATCCCGAATCCCGGCATGTGCACAAGACCCGCACCCACCGCCAGGATGGATTCAAGGCCCACGTGGCGGTCGAACCCGAGACCGGCCTGTTCACCGCCGTAGCGTTACGGCCCGGATCCGGTGCCGCCCATCACGAGGCCGCCCTGGCCGCCGAGTTGCTCGCCGAGGAGACCAGCCCGGTGGAGGTCTTCGGCGATGCCGCCTACTCCAGTGGGCCCTGTCGCAGGCGCTGGTGGAAGCAGGGCATCGTGCCGTGATCAAACCCGCGCCGCTGCGCCCGGCCGTGCCCGGCGGATTCGACCTGGACGATTTCGCCATCGACACCGCGGGCAGCACCCGTGACCTACCCGGCCGGGCACCAGGTTCCCTTGTCGGCACCGTCCGGCCGCAACCAGCAGCGCAAGGCGTTCTTCACCAGCCAGTGCGCCGGCTGCCCCCTGCGCCCGCGCTGCACCACGGCCAAAGCCGGGCGCATCCTCACCAGTGCCAGACCTTCACTGTCGCGGGAACAGGCGTCGGCCGCAGGGCCCTTGACGAGGTTCTAGAGTTTGTCGAACGGCTCGTGGCCCGAGAGGACCGCGAAGAGATCGAGAAGGATCTTTCCAAGCTGGACGACGAGCGGACGGGGCTCGTCCTGCAACCTCTCATGTGGGCGCTCGACGCCATCGACAAAGTCGACCGCCCCTACCGGGCGATCGTCCTTGAGCAGGTGCCCGCTGTACTTCCGGTGTGGAAGGCAGATGGAAGGCATTGATCGAGGAGGCTATCAGGTCGACTGCGGCATCCTGCACACCGAGGCATTCGGCGTCCCGCAAACCCGTCGGCGGGCTGTCCTGATCGCCCGATACGGCAAGGATCCGGTGACGCTCCCACCAGCGACCCACCGCATCTACCGCAAGGGCGTCGCTCGAGACTCCGGGGACACGAACCTGTTGCCGTGGCGGACGATGGCCGACGTGATCAGCCGACCGACCGTCTTCGAGGTTATCTCCAATTACGGCACCGGTGGCGACCCGAAAGCCCGCGGTCGCAGGCGGTCCGATGAGCCGTCCGCCACAGTCACGGGGAAGATATCCCGCAATCGCGTCGTCGGCCCGGATGGCTCCGAAATCGATCGCTTCTCCTTCTCCGAAGCAGGCCGCCTCCAGACCTTTCCGACCAACTCCCCGTGGTCCGGACGTGACGTCGGTCAGCAGACTGGCAACGCCGTGCCTCCCCGGCTGGCTATGCATATCCTCAGCGCCGCATTCGGCTGGACCAGCCCCAGCGAAGACAAGCTGAAGAGCCTTAACACGTGGGCGGTTCACCGGTCGGTCGAGGATGCATCTTCTGCTGATTGACGATGGGCCTGCTGTGGTGGGATTCGTCGAACCCGCATGCCTACTGCCAGACTTCAGCGAGTGACGATACAAGAGCGTCTTCCGTTCCCACAGGATGCCGCTCCGGCTGGCATGCAGGAGTCGCGAGCGTTAGCGGAGAAGTATTCGCGCCGCAATAGGTTCCGCATCTGGGATCCCCCGCGCGAGGCCATGGGCAGGGTGCCGCGAGAGTGGCGGATCCCGTCCGGTCTTACGCAGCACGTCCCCGATGACCTTGCCCCGTTCGTGGAGTGGTTCTACAACCAGCCGCAGGCGCGAGAGCGCTTCCGGTGGGCACTTCGTGACTCCCTCGACGAATTGCTCGATGGTCCGCGGACAGGGCGCTGGGCGTACCAGCACCTGACGAAGACTGAGAAGACGTATCTCGGCACAGCCGTCGAGGTGAACCTCACCAAAGAGTTCGACATCGACAACGGCACCGACCTCGACTGGTCCATCGCCGGCCGCGACATCGACTGCAAATTCTCCAAGGATCTCGGTGGCTGGGAGATCCCGATGGAGATGTATCTGTGCGCTGACCACGGCGAGCGTAGTGGTCGTGCCGACCATGTTGCAGTCCTGACCTGGATGAACGACGATACGAGCCAGTGGGCCGCCGGCATAGTCCGGATCACTGATGAGCGTCTGCGCTGGAGGCAGGAGCGAGGCGCAAACGGCGACCGCGTCCGTGCCTACAACCGAGACAACAAGCGCAAGCCCGACTCCAGCGCCAAGTCTGAGGTGTACTGGCTCTGGGGCGGGCTCCAGACCGATCTGCCGACAAATCTGCTCCTCCACTTGGATGCCGAAGCACGTGAGCGGATTCTTACTGCCTCACTGCAACGCCGAGACTCATCAGGACAACAGCGGCTGAACCAGCTGTTCCGCGAGGTGCGGGACCGGATCATTGGCCGACAGACGGTGTTGACCGTCGGCCAGCAGGACGACCCTCCGAAGCGAGCCCGCGACGCACGGATACATCTGCGTCCGGACGGCATCATCGTGCTGGGTCACCAGGGATCACACCCCCACATCGCTCGCGCGCTCGAATTGCCGGTACCGATCAAGGGTGAATGGATCTCCACTCGACTCGTTCCTGTCTCTTCTGACGATGCGCGACCGAAATTCTCACTAGACGGCCAGTTCTGGGCGCGCGCTCGTGAAGATGAGCTGCATCTTGAACCCGATCCAGCGCCCGACCTTCCCTATACACGAAAGATCGACGGGCAGAACGGACCTGGGGATCTCACCTCGTAGCGGCCTACTCAAACGTCTCTGCAGCACGACGGCTCAGCAGGTCTACGGGATAGGCCGGCAGGCTTCACGAAGAACGCCGCGTTGTTGCCTGTGCCGCTCTAAAACGTCCGACTGGAAAGGTTGAGCGGCACTGGCAGCGTGCTACGCCATAGGCAGGCCTGCTGACCCGGCCGAAACCGCGGTACCGCTCAGGCCAACTTGTAGCCCAATGTCGGTGCCCATAGCTACTGTTCGGGCGTGGATAAACTTTTGAGTGAGGTGCTCGACCTTCAGAAGGTGTGGCAGGCGAAAAACACCGAAGAGATGCAGCGCCGTGGCTTCGTCGTTCGTACCGAGATCCGCGACTGGCTGCGCGAGCATGCCGAGGCTCTTGCCGTAGCCATGGCGATACCCCTCGATGACGTAGGGGTGGAGGGCAAGGATGGGGCCGGTCAGAGGGCTGAAGTCGCATGGACCCGCGTCTACTCCAAGAGCAGAACCCCGCGCGCAACCGACGGCTGGTACATCGTCTATCTGTTCAGCGGCGACGGTGAACGCGCCTACCTGTCGCTCAACCAGGGCACTACCGAGTGGATCGCCGGAGAGCTCAAGCCCCGCGAGCCTGCCGCCCTGAAAAAGCGCACCGACTGGGCCCGCCCACTCATCGAGCAAGTTGCCGCCGAGCGCGCCGACTTGCTGACGGAGATCCGTCTCAATGCACGCACGAAGCTTGGTAGGGGCTATGGGCCGGGCAACGTCGTGGCCATCGAGTATCAGCGCGATGCCATCCCCAACTCGGATGTCCTGAGAGAAGATCTGCTCTTCATGGCGCGGTTCCTAGGCCTCCTCTACAAGGCCGCGGACGATGCGACCTACGTTCCCGGCGACCTGCCGGTGGAGGTCCGAGAGGCAACGCAGACTGCGGCGACCGCCGCGAACCGCAGGAGCGCCCGCAAGGGCGGTCAGGGCTTCCTCCTGACCGCCGCCGAGCGCAGGGCCATTGAGAAGCGCAGTGTCCTGCTCGCCACGGAACACTTCGAGGCCCAGGGATGGACTGTGAAGGACGTCGGTGCCAGCAAGCCGTACGACCTGCACCTGATGCGAGGAGACGAGAAGCTTCACGTAGAGGTGAAGGGGACCACATCCGACGGTAGCCAGATCATTCTGACGCGGTCCGAGGTCGAATGGCAGCGCAGGTTCGCGCCGGACAACGCCCTTATGATCGTCCACTCCATCGAACTGGATCGCACCGTTGAGCCTGTGGCCGCGACCGGTGGAGTCCTCCACTGCACCTCGCCGTGGACCATTGAGGAGGAGACCTTGACCGTCATCTCCTACATCCACCGAACCGGACTGTGAGGCGGCTAGTGCTCTGACTGGATAGGTTCACCGGGTTGGGGCCCGCGTTTGGCGTGCCGGGACGTCCAGTCCAATGACGCGAACCGCACTCAGGGACGCCCGCGTGGCTTAGGAGGATTTCCCGGATGTTGGAAGAGAACTTCGACGCGCTCTCGCAGATGATGGCCGAGCACATGGCCATGCCGTTCCCAGCCGGCTTCCGCGGCCTCGACATTAAGGACCAGGACATGGTGATGCTCGATGCGGACGCCTACGGCTTCGCCGCAGGCGTCCTTGAAAGGCCCGCTCAGCAAACAACACCGCTCTGGCCTGCCGCGGCTCACAGCGGCGTTCGAGAAGGTTCTCCCAGCGATCGACGACGAGTACGGGACCAAGTACTACACGCACGTGCGCGGCATGGCCGTGGTGACCGCCGAAATCGAGACCTTGCGCGACAAGTAGACCTCTGACTGGGAAGGTTCACCGGGTTGGCGATCATCACGGCAGCTACCACAACAGTGCAGGCAAAGCACATTCGCATCTCGCAGAGCCTGCCGCCTGGTGATTACAAGCGCGTGGGCGGCGCGGGCCGCGACCGGCCGAAGAGCCGCAGCGCGGCCAGCGACCGCCCGACGCGCGGCGAGCCGCCGAAGGCGGATCGCCTTTAAAACCGTGGAGAAAGTACTCATCCATACAACGGGCATGGCCGTGACCTGGGCGTTTTGCTCCGTCGCTGGCGCTCCCGATTCGGTTGCTGGCCGCCATTGGATCTGAGTAACCGACTGAGTTAGCCGATGTGCGGACTCTGGTTCCCGTCCGCCTGGAGGTAGTGGCTGATGCGCAGGCTCATGGAGCGATCCATTTGGTAGTTCGCCATCTCATCCCGCGGAACCCAGCGGACGTCGCAGGACTCGGCGCTGGGTGTCGGCTCGCCAGCAATGGCTCGAGCGGTGAGGACGATGGAGAACTCCTGCCGGACCTCACCATTACTCGTGTAGAGGATGACGTGGTTGGGATCGCTGTAGGTCCCGACGAGCCCTGTGACCTCGCACGTGATGCCCGTCTCTTCCAGCGTCTCGCGCACAGCTGCTGCCGGGATGGACTCGCCGAGATCGATGGCTCCGCCGGGTAGCGCCCAGTTGTCGTTGTCGGAGCGGCGGATCATGAGGATGTGGCCGGCTTCGTTGGTGACGACGACGTTGACCGAGGGGACGAGGCTGTTCGCGGCTGGCGCTTGTGGGTCGTTGTAGAAGTCGATCCTGCGAGTCACGGTCCGGAGCTTACGTGCTGGAGCCTTTTTCGTCCGATGGCTTCGCGTTGCTTGGTTGGCTGACGAAGCTGCCGAGGCCGCGGACGGTGTAGATGGTGCCTTCTTGGCGGAGGGCTCGCATCACCTTGTGGGCGGTCATGCGGGCGATGCCGAACTCCTGCATCAGATCGTTCTCGCTCGGCACTCGTGAGCCGGGGCGGTAGACGCCGGCGGCGATGCGCTCACGGATCACGTCGGCGACCTGCTCCCAGCGAGGCCGGTCCTGGCGGAACTCGATCATGACGTCACTGTAGGAACCCGTAACGCCCCATCGTTTTCCGGATGGCCCTATGGAGCCCTATAGACAACCCATCTGAGCTTTGCTTACGCTGGCCCCATGGCACTTCCCGGTTGCGACCTCGACGCACTTCGCGCCACGTTCCCCGGCTGGTCCTTCTTCTGTAGCGATGCGGGTGCCCTCTACGCGACCAGGCGAGGCACTTCGCTTTGCAGGGCAGAGATCGACGCGGGGCTTGAGCAGACGGTTAGCGCCGACGATTACGTGACCCTCGTGGCACTGCTGCGAGCGCAGCAGGTCCGGCAGTGATGTGGCGGCGTCATGGACCTGCATGACTACCACGGACCGCACGCTGCTCCTCCTGAGCCATGGGCTGAGCCGGTGGGGTGGGAGCGGAGCGTGCCGCGCGCCGAGCGGTTGCGCGTGCGTGAACACACCTGCTGGTGCCAACGTCCGCACTTCGAACTGTGTACGGCGGGCGGGTTGTGGTTCGTCCGGCGGATGTTGGCTGGCTCCCCGGCTGACGTCGTCGAGACAAGCTGGATGCGGGAATGTGCGGCGAAGGACCTATGGCATCGGATCTTGAGCGGTCAGGCGCGGTGACCGAGGAGCGGCGCCTCCTAGCGGGGAAGGGCCTCGGTTATCTGTCGTGCCGCTTCCTCGGGTGCCACCTGGTCGGTGCGTATCCGCAGTGAGAAGAGGCCGGTGTCGTGGGCTTGCAGGTCGAGCAGGGTCTCGTCCCATGCGCTCAGACGTCCGGCGGTGTCGCCGTCACCTCGTTCCCGGGATCGCCGCTCACAGACATCGCGCGGTACCCACAGCAGGACGAGAAGCCATGCGCCGGCTTCGGACAGGCGCAGGACGTCAGGGATGTTGCCCATGTGAACGATCGGAACTCGCCCGGTATGAGCCATTTGCTCGATCTGGTGGCGGTCGATGGCGTAGACGTTGCCGTAGCGGTGAGTCTCCGCGAGCAGCCGTCCGGCGGCTCGCAACCGGGCGAGGTGTTCGGAGGTGACGAAGTCGTATTCGGTGCCGCGCCTGCTGCCGGCCTTGAGCTTGCGCAACAGGACGAACCTCGGATCACGAGCCGTGAGGGCGGCGGTGGTGGTGCTCTTGCCGCTGGCGGGCGGGCCATACAGGACGACGCCCTTCACGGCAGGATCCGTTTGAGGGTCTCGCGGGTCTGGTCGGCCAGGCTGATCGCGGCGCCGAGACGGTTGTCCACGGTGATGTGCGCGGTGGGTGGACAGGTCTCGGTGTTGAGGCCGCTGGTGTAGGTGTCCCAGTTGTCGAGCTTCCAGCAATCGCGGGCGGCGCCGCGGAACTCGATGTACTCGCGCATGGACTCGACGTCGCAGCGCACCCACACCACGGCGACGTCGATGCCCTTGGCCGCGCAGCGGTTGGTGAGGCGGGATACCCAGTCCGGGTCGGCCAGCTCGGCGATGAACGGGGCCGACAGGATGGCCGAGGTGCCGACGTTGAGGTTGTCGAACGCGGTCTCCATCAGGCAGCGGTACTCCAGCGGCCGGACCTCGCGCAGGTACAACTCAATGTGACGGTCGTGCGGGTCGCCGCCGAGGGAGACGAGCAGGCGTTCGACCATGGCTCGGGTGAGGGAGTCCTTGTCGAGGAAAGCCCAGCCGGTGATGTCGGACAGGAACCGGGAGAACTCGGTCTTGCCGGATCCGGCGTAGCCGCCGACGAGGGTGAGGATCGGTTTCGGGCTGCCTTTGCCGTGCCGGCGGCGCCAGGCGTCAACCACGCGGTTGAGGAGTGCGTTCTGCTCGGCGTTAGAAGGGCTGCCGGACACTTTGATAAGGGTCTGTTCGATGACCTGGGCGGCGGCGTTGTCCGCTGCGGGGTCGGTGGGCGCGGGCAAATCCGAGATGGAATTTTCCACTTCGGTTATTTCGCCGGGTAGTGGTAGGCGGAAACCTAGCTTGGGCTCAGTTGCCTGATAGAGGAGGCAATACGCGCGGCGGTAGTGTGGTCCGGGATATACCGATCCCTGCTCGTGTGCCCATAGTGTCTGGAAATTGGCGGCTGGTGCGACGAGGCCGTGCCGGTGAGCGACCTGTCGGAGCTGGTCACCTGCTGCTTCGAGGGTCAGGCCGTGCGCCTCCCGGTGCTGGCGCAGCAGCAGGGGGCGCCAGCCGGGCCGCTGGATTGTCTTCATCGCATCCTTTTGCGCACTTTGAGAAGCGGGCATGTGAAAGCGCATGTGTAACCGCCGTGCAGGCAGCAATGAAGAAGCTTAGCTAACGCTCTGTGATACCGAACAGTGCGAATGCGCGATGAACTAACGGCATCCCCGCCGGGATAGAGGACGACCAGAAAGGGGTGCCAGAATGACCGCAAACAAGCGGCTATTGGATGAGCTTCGCGCTATTCAGGCCGAGATGGAGGAGCTGGCCTGCCGGGTCAGCGAGATCGCTTCCGCTCTTGGAACACGGCCTTCTCCAGATCGGCGATCCGCCCGCCGAGATCAGCAAGGGTCTGGCGCATCTGAGAGAGCTGGTCCATGACGTCCGCCGAGACCGACCCCTCGGCGTCGGCCTCGATGCTGGCCTCGGCGGCGCCCTCGCGGACGAACACGCCCTTGCCCTGCTGGCCGACGACCAAGTTCTCGGTGCGGAGCACGCTGATGGCCGCCTTGACCACGCTCGCGGACACGTCGTAGCGCTGGCAGAGCTGAGCGGTCGACGGCAGCGCCGCGCCGGGAGCGAGTGATCCCGTCCTGATCTGCCTACGCAGGTCGTCGGCTATCTGGAGGTAGCCGGGGCGACCCGTCTTCTCGACCATCCCGTGCCCTTCGCGAGGTTGTCTGCCTCCAGTTCAGCACACCCCATCCGACATGCCAACCAAGTCTTCGTGGAATCCCTTGACAACTTAGAATTCCAAGCGTTCTATGTATGCCAAGAGGTTCACTCCGATCGAACGAAGGAAACCGCCATGCGCACCGTCCCCATCCCTGTGGACACCAGCAAGCTCACGATCACCTGCGTGAAGGCCCCGCGCCCTCGCGTGCTCAACAAGGACACCGGCGAGATCAAGACCGACAAGAACGGCAACACCGTCTACGAGGTCACCGTCTCGGTCGAGGACGAGTTCGGCCGGATCGAACTCGTCAAGATCGGCATCACTGGAGAGCCGCCCATCACCGCCGGCGACCCGGTCAACGCCGTCGGCCTGGTCGGCTACGTCTGGGAGATCGCCGGCCGCTGGGGGATCAGCTACCGCGCCTCCGCGCTGCTCCCGCTACGGGAGGCCGCCGGTGTCTGACCTGCTCACCCTGCTCGGAGTCTCGGCCGCCATCGCGGCCGGGCTCTGGGCCTGGCACCACTGGCACTACCGCTCCTTCTGGCTCGCCCTCGGCTACCCGCTGGTCGCGATCAGCGTGTGGGCCACCTGGCGCAAGGTCGCCCTCGGCTGCGGGCTCACCAAGAAGCGGCAGCGCTTCTGGTTCACCACCGTCCCGGGCCTGGTCGCCTCGACCGGCGTCGTCCGCGTCAAGCGCAAGTTCCAGCGCATCGCCGTGGACACCAAGCCGTTCATGTGGCTGCCGATGCCGACCCGACACGGCTGGCGCGTCACCATCCACACCCTCGAAGGACAGATCCCGGCCGACTACGCCGAGGTGGCCGAACGGCTCGCACACTCCTGGGGCGTGCACGCCGTCCGCGTCTCCTCGCCCCGCCCCGGCAGGGTCGTCCTCGCCACCACGATGCGCGATCCGCTGGTCAAGGTCGCCGACCTCCCGGCCTCGACCGAACTCCTCAAGGTCACCGTGGGCAAGCTGGAGACCGGCGGGCCGTGGGTGGTCGACTTCACGACCGTCCCGCACTGGATCAACGCCGGAGCGACCCAGTCGGGCAAGTCCAACCTGGCCAACGCGCTCATCGTCGGCCTGGCCCCGCAACCCGTGGCGCTGGTCGGGTTCGATCTCAAGGGCGGGGTGGAGTTCACCCCGTACGCGCCGCGCCTGTCCGCGCTGGCCACCACCAGGACCGAGTGCGGGACCCTGCTCGACGACCTGGTCACACTCATGGCCGACCGGATGGGCGTGTGCCGGATGGCCGGTGCCCGCAACATCTGGCAACTTCCACCCGCCGTACGGCCCGTCCCGATCGTCGTCCTGGTCGACGAACTGGCCGAGCTGTACCTCATGGCAGACAAGAGCGAGAAAGACGAGATCGCCAAAGCCTCCACCGCGCTGCTACGGGTGGCCCAGCTCGGCCGGGCGTTCGGCATCTACCTCTTCTGCTGCGGCCAGCGCATCGGCTCCGACCTCGGGCCTGGCGTCACCGCCCTGCGGGCCCAGTGCTCGGGACGAATCTGCCACCGGGTCAACGACCCGGAGACCGCCACCATGACGCTCGGCGACCTCGACCCGGCGGCCCTCGTCTCCGCCCGCGCCATCCCGGCCGAGACACCCGGCGTCGCCATCGTCGCCGGCCAGGACGGCCAGTGGTACCGCGCCCGCTCCTTCTACGTCACCGAGCAGGCCGCCGAACACGCCGCCCGCACCCACGCTCACCTCGCCCTGCCCTGGGACGAGGTCATGGCCGCCCAGCCACACGAGATCCCCGCCGTCTGACCGCACCTCGAAGGGAGGACTCCGATGCGACACATCGCCGCCTGGCTCGTGGACACCGGCCCCGTCCTCGTCCTGGCCCTCATCGCGGGCGCGGGCTCGTTCGCCCACATCCGCGACACCGCCAGCGAACACGGCCAGACCGGCTGGATGTCCTGGGCCATTGCCGTCTGCATCGACCTCACCTGCGTCATGGCCGCCCGCGAACGTCAACGCGACAAGAAGACCGGCCGGGAACGGCGGGGCCCGATCTCCTGGCCCGTCCTCGTCCTGGCCGGCGGGATCGTACTGTCCCTGGCCGCCAACCTGGCCCAAGCCGAACCGACCGCCTGGGGCTGGATCACCGCCGCGACACCCGCGGGCGCGTTCCTCGTCGCCGTATCGATGCTCGAACGACGGGCTTGCGCTTCGCGTCCGCAGGACGCCCCGCAGACGTCTCCGGTAACAGTCTCGGCGTCCCCGGCCGTCCCCGAGACGTCCTCAGCGGTCCCAGACCGTCGCGCTCTCGTCCCCGCCGGCGAGGACGGCCAGGACGACGGGCCCGCACCGACCCGGCCCTCGTCGACTACGCCCGGCGGGTGGCCGACGAGCACACCGCCAAGCACGGCAGACCCATCACCCGCGACCTGCTCCGCGCCCGCCTGGGCGTCTCCAACCAACTCGCCGCCGATCTGCTCCGCACCATCCACCCCGCACCAACCCCGTGAAAGGACAGCAGCCGATGCCCGACCCACAGGCGCGACTGGCGCTCGTAGCCGGCCTTCGCGCCCTCGCCCAACTCATCCACGACCGCCCCGACATCCCGGCACCTCACCGGGTCGATGTCTACCACTTGGCCCAGAGAGCGTCCGACGACGAGATGCGGGCCGAGATCGACGGCATCGCGGCTCTGCTCGGCACCACGACGGAAGAGCACAACGGCCACTACTCGACCTTCATCCGGCTCGGCGCCGTCGAGTACCAGGCCACCGCCATCCTCGCCGACTCCCGCGCCCGCCACGCAGCCGCCGAAGCCGCCTACCGGACCGTCTACGACTCCACCGACACCGACCCGGGCCCCACGGCCTGAAGGGATCACAGCCATGAAGATTCGCCTCGACGGCACCCGCCCCGAGATCACCTACAGCATGTTCCGGCTCCGCGAGATCTTCACCGTCACCTCGGTGTCCCGCGCCTACCCGAACCGGCACCGCCCGCGCCAGTACCACATCTACGTCAGCATCGTCCCGCGCGAGACGGACCACAGCCGATGACCAGCGACGTCACGGTCATCCACTACCGCTGCTGCACCTGCAACGGCACCGGTTTGGACGACGACCGCGACACCTGCCGCGACTGCACCGGCACCGGCATCGACAACCACGGCGCATAGCCGTAGCGCCCCCCGCCTGGCCACACATCCGCCAAGATCCGCGCCAGGCCGGGGGCCATCCACCCAGAACACTGGATAGGACGGAACCCATCTTGCCCCACCCACACGCACTCGCTGGGATGATCACCCGGCTCCACGACCCGAACTACGACCGCTGGGCCCACCAGATCAAGCGCACGGGCGGCTGCCGCCAGCCCATCCACCTGCGCGGCAAGGTCGAACACTACGACCGCGCAACCGGCTGGCTCCTCCACCGCTACAGCACCCACACCGAACCGGACGGCGTCCTGCGAGTGGCATGCAAGACCCGCCGCGCCTCCCGCTGCCCCGCCTGCGCCGAGACCTACCGTGCCGACACCTACCAGCTCGTCCGCGCCGGCCTGGTCGGTGGCAAAGGCGTCCCGGAGACAGTCGCCGCACACCCGACCTTGTTCGTCACGCTCACCGCCCCCTCCTTCGGAGCCGTGCACGTCCGGCGGGAGAAGAACGGCAAGGTCCTGCCCTGCCACGCCCGCCGCGACGCCGAGACCTGCCCCCACGGACACGTCATGTCCTGCACGGCACGCCACGCGGCCAACGACCCGCACCTCGGCGAGCCCCTCTGCCCGGACTGCTACGACTACGAAGGCTCGGTGCTGTTCAACGCCGTAGCTCCCGAGCTATGGCGTCGCTTCACCGAAGCCCTGCGCCGACGCTTTGCCCGCCTCTTCGGACTCACACTGCGCGAGCTGCGCGAACAGCTCACCATCTCCTTCGCCAAGGTCGCCGAATACCAGCGCCGCGGCGTCGTCCACTTCCACGCCGTCATCCGCCTCGACGGCCCCATCGGACCTACCTCGCCACCTCCAGCCTGGGTCACCGCCGACGCCCTGACCCAAGCCGTCCAGCACGCGGCCGGCGCAATCACCGTCGAGGTCGAGTCGCTCGCCCGCGTCTTCCGCTGGGGCACCCAGCTCGACATCCGCCCCATCACCATGAACGGCGACCTCACCGAGCAAGCGGTCGCCGCCTACATCGCCAAGTACGCCACCAAGGCCGCCGAATGTGTCGGCACCCTCGACCGGCGCATCCACACTCTCGACGAACTGGCCCTCCACCCGCTGCGCGAACACGCCCGTCGCCTCATTGCCGAATGCCTCCGCCTGGGCGCCCTCGACGACCTGGCCGACCTCCGCCTCACCCAGTGGGCCCACATGCTCGGCTTCCGCGGCCACTTCTCTACCAAAAGCCGCCGCTACTCCACCACCCTCGGCGCCCTCCGCGCCGCCCGGGAGGAACACCAGCGAAAAGAGGAAATCACCACCGGCCGCCTGCCCCTCTTCGACGAGGACACCGTGCTCGTCATCGCCCACTGGGAGTACGCCGGAAAGGGCCTGTCCCTCGGAGACCAACTCCTCGCCGCCGCACTCACCGGCACCAGCCCGTCGTACGTGGGTGGTGGTTCTGATGAGTAGGCAGGACAAGCTCCTGACCGTTCCCGAGGTGCTCGAAGAACTGGGCGGAGTCTCGCGCCGCACCTTCTACCGCTGGCGCGAACTCGGACGTGCACCTGCCTGCATCCGGCTCCCGAATGACGAGCTGCGCGTCTGGCGGAGCGATCTCCTGGCTTGGCTCGACTCCCGTCGGGAGGTCGCGTGAACACCACCTACGACGTGAAACTCAGCCAGATCCAGCAGCGCTCCAACCGCGGCACCCCGACCTACGTCGCCCGCTGGCGGGTGGCCGGCAAGGAGAAGTCGAAGAGCTTCCGCACCAAGGGCCTGGCCAACGCCTTCATGTCTGACCTGCGGCAGGCGGCCAAGGCGGGGGAGGAGTTCGACGTTGTCACCGGTCTGCCGGTGTCGATGCTGGCACCGCAGTCCTCAGGGCCGTCGTTTCTGGAGTTCGCTCAAACGTACGTACATCGACGCTGGAGCACCTCAGCCGCCAGGACCCGCGAGACGGATGCGTACGCGCTTCTGACGCTCATCCCTGCCCTGGTGTCCGATGCGCCACGCCGTCCCTCCACCGAGGAGCTCCGGGACGTCCTTCGGATCCACGCGCTCCTCCCGGAAAAGCGGCGGGCCAGCCTGACCACGGCACAAGCCGCGGCTCTGCACTGGCTGGAGCGGGCATCCCTCCCGCTGTCGGCTCTGGGCGAGGCGCATGTTCTTCGTACGGCTCTCGATGCCATCTCGGTCACTTTCACAGGTGCGCCGGCGGGCGCGAACACGGTGCGCCGCAAGCGCGCCATCCTCCATCACCTCCTGGAGCACGCGGTGGAGCAAAAGGTGTTCAGCAGCAACCCGCTGGACGGGATCAAGTGGACTGTGCCCAAGGCGGTGACGGTCGTCGATCCTCGTACGGTGGTCAACCCCGCCCAGGCGCGGCAGCTACTCGACGCTGTACCCAAGGTGGGCCGCAAGCGCGGTGCTCGGCTGAGGGCGCTGTTCGCTTGCATCTACTACGCAGCGCTCCGGCCGGAGGAGGCCGCGGATCTGCGGTTGAAGAACTGCACCTTGCCGGAGTCTGGATGGGGCCTGATCGTTCTGGAGAGGGCTCGACCTCAGGCAACGAAGCGCTGGACCAACTCCGGCGAGACCCACGAGTCGCGCAGCCTGAAGCACCGCGCGGACAAGGAGACGCGGGAGATCCCGATTCCGCCGGTATTGGTCGCCATGCTCCGCGAGCACATCGCCGAGTACGGGACTGCCAAGGACGGCCGGATCTTCCGCACCGGTACCGATGGGACCTACTCCAGCTCGGCGTACTCCTACGTCTGGCAGGAAGCCCGCAAGCTCGCCCTCACCCCAGCGCAGGTGGCCTTGTCCCTGGCCGCTCGTCCGTACGACCTCCGCCACGCCGCCGTATCGCTCTGGCTGAACGCGGGTGTGCCGGCCCCGGAGGTCGCCAAGCGTGCCGGTCACAGCGTTGACGTCCTGCTCCGGGTCTACGCGAAGTGCATGGACGGCCAGCAAGAGCAGATCAACGGCAAGATTAACGCCGCGTTGGACGACGCATAGTCGACTTTTATCCGCTTCGGCCCCGGCCAGACCGGGGCCATTCCATAGCCGGCTTACGTCAAGACGCAGAATTCAGAAGAACCGGCCGGAGTTGCCTGGCGAACTCGATGACGTCCGCCTGGTGATCCCGCCCTGGCGCTCCCTGGTAGAGCCTGATGGAGAGCATCTTGGCGCCGTCGGGTGTCCACGCGGAAACGTAGGCTCCCCAGGACTCTCCGTCTGTACGTCTCATAACCGCGCTATATCCTGGGCCAACTCCATTGGGTAAGGCAATGCCCTTATCGGCGATCCGGCGTCGTTCCAGACCGTCTAGCGAAGACTGGAGAGGGTCGTGCAGCTCGATCGACAACCGTACTGGTTCTTTCATGTCTGACGACTTAGATACTATGCAATAGGAAAAATGGGATGCCGAATTTGTTCCGCTTGTATAAAAGTCGTCTAGGCCGGTTGCTCGGGCGATCGCCTGCTTGGAGATCAGACCGCATTCACCCGGTGATGCGGTGACAGCGCCAAGGGGGCGCCGATCTTGTGGGGGAGACGGCGGCGAACATGCTGCCGCAACGGCAAGTACAGTGGTTGCCAGTAGGATCGATGGGCGTACCCTCATTCGTCTGCCTCAGGGTATGGAGGTGGGGACGGGCGAAATCCGTCCTGTACGGCGTTGTCGATTTCGCGGAAGATGCCTGAGGCGGGTGACATTTTCAGCCACTCGCGATACGCGTAGTCCTGCAGTGGAGTCATCATGCTGCGAGGTAGTATCTCTCCATCCTTGATAAAGTCCTGCGGTGAACCCTCGGCATAATTCTCCAACGCATGCGGATGTGTAGTGGCGGCTGTTTTGCTCTCTCCGAAAAGGCCGTGTCGCATCATGGCGTCAGCCGTTAGATCCCTGAACATGTTCTGGCTCGTGAACAGAGTCGTCTCCGCCTTGTCTCGGGCCTTCTTTCCGTCTTCAAACTTGATCTCGTCGCCGAGATTCCCCTCAATGTACTCATATCCCCCCACAACCCAATCTCCCCCGGGTGTGAGCATGAGCTTGAGCGTGCTGGCAGCAACATCCTTCAACACCTCGCGGGTCTTATCCCGTGCGTCCGCGGCATTGATCTCCGATAGATTCCCCGCATCGACAATGAACTTCAGTGACTTGCTCAGATCCTGAACTCTGGCTTTGAACTCTTCCGCGGTGGCGCCGGCCATGGTGTCCCGGAGGATCTTCTGTCGCTGAGCGTCGATCTCTGCCTTGGTCGCATCCGGATGGCTCTTGTGCCACTTGTCAAAGATCGCTTCGTTCGCCTTCTCGATCCGAGCCGCCTGGGCATCCAGGATCATCACGCTGTACTTCCCGTGGCTCGCCATGACGGTCTTGAGCGCCTCTGCGTCCTTGAACGCCCAGGTCATGACGCTCTTCGCGGCTTCGTCACCGAACACGGCGCCGTATGGCTGTTTGCCCGGGAGAATCGGATCGGTGTCAGGAAGAGGGGTGACGCCTATGTTCTCCTTGGTCTCAGGAGAGATCCGATGCACGTCGCTCATGTAGGCGGCGAAGACGCGGGCGGCGCTTCGCCGGGTGTCGGGAAGAGTTCGCTGCGCTCTTGGATCTGACCAGAAGTGGATGGCCCAGGATGCGATCAAGGCGGACTTATACCCGCGTGAGCTGCCCGGGGGTTGGCCATGATCTCGGTAAGTCGTGGTCGCGGCCTCGATCGCTCGGCCCAGTTCCTGGTTGCCGCCGCTCCATCTGTTCTCCCGCATCAGGAAGGCCAGCGGCTTGCGCGTGGGGTCGCTGAAGAAGTCCTGCGCGACCCGGGGGTTGTGGGCCAGGGCGGCTGCGATGCCAGGACCAAACCCGATCATGGGCTGCCGCTCGCCGGGCGTCTTCTGCGTGTTGTCGTAGACCTTGTTGGCCAAGTCGCGCAGGAAGGCGTCATCGAAACTGCCGTGTCTGAGGAGCCTGTTGACCACGAAGTCGGTCAGTGCCTCGTCCTGTGGTGCGATCAACTCGTCGGTGTAGCCCTTGGGCAGCTTCATATCGCCGACTCCGCGTGATGCTGTCCCCAAGGTCACGCTCAGCGCCGTGACCAAGCGGTCTACGTCGGTGGAGGGCAGGTCCTTCCAGCCACGGCTCTGGGGATTGCCGGGCAAGGTGCGGTAGAGATCGGCTACAAGCGCTTTGAGCTCAGCGGGGCGCATCTCGTTGGCGAAAGCCACGGCGAAGTAGGGATCACGCTGGTGCTTCTCCAAGAGGTCGAGCGCCTTGCCGGTGACAGCCTTGTCACTGAAGTTGCGCTCTTTCCATGCCTGTCGAAGCTGGTCGGCTATGGACTTGGCCGCAGCTGCGCCGCTCGCCGGCGATTGTGACACCCAGAGGGACTCGTCCGCCCAGACGAGCCCCTTGTCGAGGCCGATTTTCTGGGTCGCGATGATGAGGTCCAGGCGGCGCTGTAAGTCGGGGACGCGTTGGGCGATCTGAAAGCCGACGTCCCTCAACAAGCCCGGCCCGGACATGTTCGTGCCGATCGCCCGCAAGGCGCCGTTGATCTGCACGTCCACTTCGGACCAGGCGGACTCCAGGCGCTTGATCTCGCCGATCAGCTGGACCATCAATGTCGGGTCGATGCCTATCCGGTTCGAGGCGCTCATCAATAGGGCATCCCACGGATATGTGACTGCGGTCGTGCGAGTGGGTCGGGGTTGGCCGCGCCGGACTCAGCGCTGATGGGAGTGGAGTCGATCAGGGCGAGCGCCCGGCTGAAGACGCTGTTGTAGGCCGCCTGCCAGCCTTTGCAGTCCTCGATGAGCCTGTCCGCGGCCTTGCCCTTCATCGCGCCGCTTTCGAGCAGGCCGATGAGCTTGCGCACGTCGTTGGCGTGCTGGTCGCGTAATCGCTCGATCGTGCGCCGAGCGGCGTTGATCTGTTCCTGTGTCGCCATCGTCCGGGTTCCTCTGGACCTTCGAGACGGCTATCCCTGGGATCAATGTGACGATAAGCGGAGCCTTCGCTTGCGTCGAGGGGAACGACAGAAGCGGCATAAGGGGCAGCGAGTGTTTCGACTACTGCGTATCACACAGGATCGCGATTGCCTCGATGACGTTGGCGACCACGTGGTCGATGCCTTCCTCTGTCGATCCATATCGCACGTAGACCGGCCGTGCGGGCGCCTTCCATGTCTGAGATGGTTGTCACCGACCATCCAGCCGCCCTGGGCGAGGCTGGCCCCGCACCGCTCAGCAGCTATGTGGAAGAGGCGGGCTTGTGGCTTGCGGATGCCCTCGACTCCGGACACCGCATAGCCATCGACTGCGTCAGCAAGACCGGTCCGCCGAAGCTTTCCGAGCTGGTTGTCGGCCATGCCGTTCGTGACGATGCCGACTCGCCACCCTTCGGCGCGCAACTCGGCGAGACCTGGCAAAACACCGGGGTAGCACCGCACGAGGTGAGGCATACGCCGGCGGTAGGCCGCCCACAGCTCATCGACTGGCTCCGCCAGAGCGAAGTGCTCGCGCACCTTACCGAAGAAGACCTCTCGATGCGGGTACCCGTCTTGATCCAGAGAGACGAGCCAGGCCACGCCCTCAGGTCCCAACCGCCAATGCTTGGCGAACTCCTCTGCCCAGCGGAAGAACGCGGCGTCGAGGTCAATGAGAGTCCTGTCAAGGTCGAAGAGGGCGAGGCGCTGCACGAGGCCACCCTAGATGTGAGCATCTCGCTGGCACCGGCAGTCCCTGACCCGATATGTCCCATCAGGGGTGCCCGCCAAGTCATCGGGCTATATCGAGCGATCAGGATCCTCCGGTCGCGTACAGGTGACGACCCGGGGGCTGTTCCACGCACTTGATTGGCTGATAGGGGCTGGATTAAGCGAAGATCCCGGTAATCTTCAGGACGTATCGGTGATGCGGCCCGACGGGCTTCCGCTCTGATGGCGGACACGCCCCCATACCGCACGAGTCTTTCGTGCTGCCTGGGGGTAGATCCGTGGCCGTTTTCCGGCATTCGGCGGAAAGTCTGGTCCAGCTGGTGTCCGAGTCGGTGCCCGAGCGCGTCCTCAGTGATGTGATCGCCGACTACCTGCGCGCCACCCAAGGGATCAATCCAGGCAGGAGCGAACGCAAGTCTTGGGATCGGAGCATCCCGATTCTGGCCCGGGACCTGGTCGAAGCCGGCCTGGGTGGCGTCGAGATGCTCATCGAGTACCAACTCCCGTTAACCAGCAAGCGGGCGGACGTCATCCTCGCCGGACGTGATAGGCGGACCGGAGCGGACTCCTACCTCATCGTCGAGCTCAAGCAGTGGAGCCAGGCCGAGCTGTACGAGGACGACGCCAACATGGTTCTGGTGTCTGGCATGGGGAACCGGCCCAAGCTTCACCCGGTCTTGCAGGTGCGGGGCTACTGCGAATACCTGGCCGATTTCGCCGGAGCCCTGGACCAACACCAGAACGCGGTGCGCGGGGTCGCTTACCTGCACAACGCCAGCGATCCGGACATTCACGATCTCTACGATCACGTCGAAGACGAGCGCACCCGGCTCTTCAGCAAGACCCGTCGGGGTCAGTTCGTCGACTACCTCAAGGCCCAGTTCGCCCCCGAGTCCGGGGCTGCGGCGGCCGATCGCCTGCTCTCCAGCGCCATCCGCCCGTCCAAGCAACTGCTGAAGGTCGCCGCGGGTGAGATCAAGAACCGCGATCAGTTCCGCCTGCTGGCCGAGCAGCGCCTCGCCTACGAGATGGTGCTGCACGCGGTGGAGAAGGCACGGGCGGGCAACTCGAAGCAGGTGGTGATCATCACGGGAGGCCCCGGCTCTGGCAAGAGCGTCATCGCACTGTCCCTGCTGGGCGAACTGTCCGACCGCGGCTACTCCGCTCTGCATGCGACCGGTTCGCGCTCCTTCACCGAGACGATGAGGCGCGTCGTTGCCAAGGGGTCGACCCGGATGAAGGCGATGTTCAAGTACTTCAACAACTTCATGACCGCCAATCCCAATGAACTGGATGTGCTGATCTGTGACGAGGCCCACCGCATCCGCGAGACCTCGGCCAACCGGTTCACCAAGTCGACCGATCGGACAGGCCGGCCACAATTGGACGAACTGATTGCCGCGGCGAGGGTGCCGGTGTTCCTGCTGGACGAGCATCAGGTGGTACGGCCGGGCGAGATGGGACGGGTCGCTGACATCACTGCCCACGCCCATTCTCTCGGCCTCGCCGTACACCAGGTCGATCTGGACGCGCAGTTCCGTTGCGGCGGGAGCCGCAAGTACGAGGAGTGGGTGCTGCGGCTGCTGGGCCTGGACGGCGACGCTCCGGAGGCATGGTCGGATGACGACCACTTCACCGTTTCCCTCGCCGAGTCGCCCCACGAGCTGGAAGCTCTGCTGAGGAGCCGGCTGGACGCGGGATACTCGGCACGGATGACGGCGGGGTTCTGCTGGCCCTGGAGTGCCCCGAACGGGGACGACAGCTTGGTCGCAGATGTGCGGGTCGGCGACTGGGCGCGGCCGTGGAACGTCAAGGGTGACAGGGCTGTGGGAAACGCTCCGGCCAGCGCTCTGTGGGCCACCGTACCCGGCGGGTTCGAGCAGGTGGGGTGCGTCTACACCGCCCAGGGCTTCGAGTACGACTGGAACGGCGTCATCTTCGGCCCGGATCTGGTCTATCGAGATGGCAGGCTGGTTACTGTCCGCAGCGCCAGCAAAGACCCGGCATTGGTGCGGAAGGGAGTCAGTGATGAACAAGCGGACCGGCTGATCCGCAACACCTACAAGGTGCTGCTGACCCGCGGCATGATGGGCACCGCAGTGTACTCGGCCGATCCGGCGACGCAGGAATTCCTTGGGAAGCTGCTGGAGCCACGCGTATAAGGGCCACCTGCGGATTGCGGGGGACGCATCTGCCCACGTCCCGTAGCCCTGAACCGCCCGATACGACCGGCCGCACGAAACACCAGGTCAGGATATCAGAACCGCGTCACTCGCTACACCTGAGAAGCGCAGCCTGGCAACCCGTCCGGCCACCTCCAACTGGTTGGCCAGTGGGGCCGCTAGCACCTGCATTGAAGCATCCCAGCGCCGTGATACTTCGTCATGCCTAAGCCCATTCACCGAACACGCTGTCCTGATACGAGGGTTCGGAGCCGCAATCAGCTGCCCCGGGGAACGAGTCCTTCAGGCTCAGGCTGCGGAAGCCGGGTTTGGGTCATCTAGATATGACGTTTTGACGAATGCAGTAATGTGAGTATGATCACGATCATGTTGCATGGAATGACTTCTCATTCCGACCGCGGTAGCGTACCAATGTGGGCAACTTGGACATTTCTGCATGTAAGGAATGGTTCAGCGTCGCTTATGTAGAAGCGCTGGCCTACGCCGCCGGATACGCTGTGACGGTGGTCCACGTTGACCACTTCGGGGTTGACCTGGAATTGCGCGATCGAGCTTTGCGTGTAGATGTGCAGATGAAGTGCACAAATGAACCGGAAGCGATAGGCGACCATATCGCCTATCCTCTTGACGCACGTACCTACAATCTTCTGAGTGACCCCGGAAGAAACGTCCCAGCCTATCTCTTTGTTGTGGAAGTGCCCCCGCTCAAAGTGGATTGGGTCAGCTGCAGCGCTGATGGGCTGCAGCTAAGGCGGTGTGGCTATTACGCCAGTATGTCGACACTCGAACCAACGAACAACAAAGCGACCAAGTCTGTCCAGGTGGCCCGGGCTAACCGATTGACGGTCGCGTCGCTGGACCAACTCATGCGCAAGGCAAGGGGCGGATCGTGATCAATATAGATACGCTCGCTTCAGAAGTAACTCCAGCGGGCCTGCGCGCCTATTTACGAGCGAACTCGTGGCACTTCCAAGGAAAGCCGCTTCCGCGTATGGAGTTATGGGGAAGAGATTCATGGGAAGTCCTTATTCCGCTTAATCGCCAAGCTTCTGATTACGCGCGGAGGATCAAGAACTTCATTGAGGATATTGCTGGCGAGCGCGGTTCTGGGATCGACGATGTCGCCACCGAGCTCCGCTATATCGAAGACGATGTCATCGATTTGGAGTTCGATGAAGATCGTTCTCGCGTCCCGCTCTCGGAAGCTGCCAGGCTACTGGAAGGTGCTCGAGCGTTCGCCGTCGCCAATGCCTGTTCAGCCATCCACCGCCGCTCCTATCACGGCCGCTCACAGCCATTGAGGGCTCGTGAGTATGCCGATTTCGTGGGCATGGGACACACCAGGGAGGGCAGCTTCGTCATCCCCATCTTAAGCCCGATCGGTGTCATGAAACCGGTGATCATCGAGGGTGAGCAGGAACCGCTGATTGACGTTCAATCGGAGCTCAACTACTTTCCACGCCGAGTGACGGGCATCATGGCCGATGTTCTCCGAGAGATTCACGAGTTGGCGGTCGTTCGAGAACGGATACCTCCGAAGGAGGATCTGAACCGTGCCGTGGTAGCCGGCTTGTCCGCCGATGCGTGCGCCTCCTTGGCCGCAATGGTGTCTGCGCCGAACGCCAGTGACCTGGACATCACCTTCCAATGGGCTCTGACGGCAGCTCCGCCTCGCGCTGGCGGTGACACTATCGAGTTTCCGCAGGAAGCGGCAGGAGCGATTAGAGAGATCGGCCATATTCTCCGCGATCAGGTCCAATTGGAGGATGCTGTGATCTACGGCTTCGTCAGTTCTCTTGATCGTGATCCCGACGACGAAGAAGGCGTCGTCAAAGTGAAGGCGCTTGTGGGTCACAGGATCCGACCTGTCAAAATAGTTCTACGCGGAGACGCCTACCACACAGCGGTGGAAGCTCACGACCTCAAGCTCCGCGTCATAGCGACCGGACCCATGGTGAAAAGTGGTGCTGGGACGCTATCCATGCCTAAGGTGCACCTCTTCAGGGTCGATGATTACCTTCCGCTCGAGATGAACGCAGTGCCTCGCTCGGCTTAGGAGCGCCCCACAGGTGCAGAGCGAAGTTTCTCTGCGCGCCCAGCGCATGATAGGGGGCGGCTTCACCCTGGTTCTGCTCCAATCTCCTCACGTTTGGCACGTTGACGGCGCTGCCCAGATGGGGCCCGGCCAGCCAACGCCTCTCACTCCTACCTGAGCGGCCTTTGCGTCTCGGCAGCGCTCGCAATCTTCCGATCGGGCTACGACGATGCCTACGCGGTAGAGCACTCTGCCAAGCCTCTCGATGTGCGGTAAGTATTCGGCCTGGCGGCAGCAGTTCTCAGGTTGGCGTCAGTACGGTGTCATGCCAGGTATAGATCGTGAAATGCGCCGCGTTCCGCACGCTTGGCAGCCGCTACCTCGCCCCTGTGCATTGGTTATGTAATGGGCAGAAAAGCAATCAGCCGCCCACGCAAGGCCAGCTCACCCGTCTGGCGCTGCGAAATGAGGCAATCATGCAGTCGCCTCATCCGCTGAAGCGGACCCTCCAACTCACGTTGCAGCGTCAGGGCGTACGCGTCGGTGAATGGCGGGCTTTCGTTCAGGAAGTGCCCAATCAGCTGGGGTAGTCGCTTGACGACACTTAAGGCGGTTGGCATCCGGCGATCCCGCGGCCGGCGTCGGCATGCCGGGCTGGGCGGGTCTCGGGGTAGCCGTGCGCGATGCTGAGCAGGAAGTACAGCAAGTGTCGAACTAAGTCACCGAATCTTGTGACGAGGGTGGGGGCGCGGACTGGCTGAGAAGGAATCTGCGGCTCCGTTCTGAACGGCACGGCGAGATGATCGAGAACAGCAGCAGGCGAGCGCACCATGGGACGACGGCTCCCTCAAGGCCTTCGAGGATGCCTGCCAGAAGGCGTTGCGCGAGCCGGGGCGCGAAGCGGGCGACCTCGGGGTCATCGGAGAAGCACGACAGCCTTCCGCATCGCCGTGGATGGCAAGAGCTAACCACGACGCTACTTTTTGTCAGTCTGACAAAAACATAGAGTCGGGCCGTGATCGACGACCAATGGGAACCGCCCGCCGTACTGCTCGCCGTAGACCTGGTGATCCTCACCATGCGTGAATCGCGCCTGCACGTCTTGCTCGTCGAGCGCGGCATCGAGCCGTACATGGGAGCCCACGCGCTGCCGGGTGGTTTTCTGCAGCACTCGGGAGAGAGTCTCGTCGCCGCGGCTCACCGAGAACTGGCCGAGGAGGCCGACTTGGATGTCGAGGCTCTTCAGCTCGAGCAGCTCGGCGTCTACGACGACCCTGGTCGTGATCCCCGCGGCCGGGTGGTAAGCGTCGCCTTTTTGGCTATCGCGCCCCGGCTGCCTGAACCAACCGCCGGGACCGATGCTGCTGATGCAGGGTGGCAACCCACCGACCGGGTGCTCTCCGGTGAGCTGGACCTCGCCTTCGATCATCGGCGCATCGTCACGGACGGTGTCGAACGCGCCCGCGTCAAGCTCGAACACTCCGCACTCGCAACAGCCTTCTGTGGGCAGACGTTCACGATCACCGATCTCCAGAGCGTGTACGAGGCGGTGTGGGGGATCCCGCTCGATCCCCGGAACTTCTACCGCAAGATCCAGAAAACCGACGGATTCATCATCCCGGCCGGTTCGGCGCGGAAGGCAGCGACCGGACGACCAGCTCGGCTGTTCAGAGCCGGCCCTCGCGAGGTCCTATACCCCCCGATGATCCGTCCTGTCGACGCGTCGAACGGAAAGGAGCCGGAGCAGTGAGCCCAGTCGTAATCCTCACCGCACTAGACCTGGAATACCAGGCGGTCCGAGAGAAACTGGTCGGCCTGCGCCTGCACCGGCACCCCCAAGGCACCCGCTTCGAGGTGGGCCGGCTGGCGAATGGGCAGTGTCACGTGGTCCTGGCGCACGTCGGCAAAGGCAACCTCTCCGCGGCGGTGCTGGCCGAACGTGCCATTGCCGAGTTCCAACCGGCCGCACTCCTCTTTGTGGGAGTGGCCGGCGCGTTGCACACGCACATCGCTCTCGGCGATGTCGTGGTGGCCACGCACGTCTACGCGTTCCATGGCGGCACCAGCGAGGACGACGGCTTCAAGAGCCGTCCCCGTGTCTGGGAGACCTCGCATGCCGCCGATCAGATCGCTCAGCATTTGCACCGCACCGGCTCCTGGGCCAAGGATCTCGACCCCCGCCCGAATGTGCACTTTGGGCCGATAGCCGCGGGGGAGGTGGTCCTGAACTCCCGGCTTTCCGCACATGCCCGCTGGATTCGCGACAACTACAACGACGCACGGGCGATCGAGATGGAAGGCGCCGGCGTAGCACTGGCCGGGCATCTGAACAGGGCGCTGCCCGTAGTCGTGGTCCGGGGAATCAGCGACCGGGCCGACGGCACCAAGGAAGCAACAGACCGAGAACAGTGGCAGCAGCGAGCCGTCGTCAACGCGGCGACGTTCGCCGCGGCTCTGGCCGAGGAGTTGTCCACCGAAGAACTCACGACAAGGAGTTCCGCCATGCCCGAGACGACCAGGAACATCGCGACGGGAAACGCCCGCGTGGGAGTGCAGGCAGGCACCGTGCACGGCGGCGTCTGGATCACCCCTGAGACGTCCCGACCGACCAGCCTTCCTGAGGCGCTGACCGGCTTCCGTACTCGGCTGTGGCAGGCGTGGGCCGACGGACATCTGGATGAGGCGACCTACAAGGCGGCAGAGGCGGAACTCGGCGCGGCCGACCAGGCGCTGGAGACAAAGACGCCGGACCGGAAGAACACGCTGACGCTGGCGCTCAAGAAGCTACGGGGGCTCGTCGGCGACGTGGCCGACCTGGCGGTGGAGCTGACCGCCATCATCGCCCTAGCCCAGTCCCTGTCATGACCGACCCAGGGCGCAGCGGCGACAACGTGGCCACAGGCTCCGCCTACGTCGGAGTGCAGGCGGCGACAGCGACAGTGCACAACGTCAACATCTACGAGAGAGACCCGCAGGACTCGCCCGAGACCAAGTTCCGCAAAGGTGTTCTTTTCCTGAAAGGCCGTATGTCAGGGCCGGCCCGGCAACTCATCAACGAGGCCATGGTCGGCTACGCCACCAACGAGGTCCATTTCTACTGGTTGCTCGCCATGGTGAGCCGCCGGACGCGACATGAGCTGAGCAAGGACGAGACCGTTCAGTTGCGAGACAGACATGCCATCATGCGGCTCGCGGGTGAGGATGCGTGGCGGGACGGCGTACGCATCATTGACCGACTCCTGGAGTCGGCGGGTAAGGCCGAAGAGGACATTCGTGTCGTGGTCAAAGATCTCGATGCGCTCCGTGAACCGCAACGCAGCCTGATCCTCGAGCACTTGGAGCTGTACCTCGACGGCCCGATCGAGGACCATCTGTGGCGCCGCGCGCTGAGGAAGGCCAAGACGGATCAGATGGCCGACGGACGGAAGGATCGCATCTGGAAGTTCTTCCATCCATCGCCGGCGGTGCCCTTGCGACTGGAGCCGCTACCACCCGACACGCCTTTAGGCATGTGGGCGCAAGCCGTAACGGCCACCGCTGTGCTGGCCATGGCTGCAACCTACCTCGGCTACCTGATCCTGCAGAACGGACGCTTTCTCCTGATGCTCACATACCTGCTGAGCATCACCGGCGCCTATGCCGGTGTGTCGAATGCCAGCGACTGGCGCTTCCGCGTCGTACGTCGCCGGGCCAAAGACAGGGAATATCTGGCGCCCAAGACAAAGGTCGAGATCGGAAACTTCGCTAAGCAGGCCGAGCACCGGATCAATCACTACTTCGCCAAGTACCTTCCACCAGGCGTGGACCGTGGCAAGTGGGAGGCTGAGACAAAGGGGATCCGCCGAAGTCTGCGCGATGAGATCGCAACCGTCTACGGAGGGAGGCGGGTCGGAGTCGAGAAGATCGCCTGGCTTATTCGGCATCGCGCAAGCGATGCAAGCAGGCGCCGCAGGAAAGGCACGCTGTGGAGCTACCGTGAGGAGCTCGCGACCCCTGGGCGGACGAAAGCGCTGGCGATACTCGGCCTCCTCACCCTGGCGACTGGAGGCGGATGGGCCGCGGTTGGCGCCGTGCCCGTCGAGCCTCTGCGCGCGATCGGCGCGATTCTCCTCCTGCTGGTCTCCGGAGGGATCAGCGCCCGCGCGTGGCTACATATCGTTCTGGAGCGCCGCCGGTATGCCGCAGACGACACCGAAAGCCGCCGGACCTTGGAGACCGACATGGAAGCCCTGGACCGGTGGCGCGAGAGACTGGCGGACAAGCCTCGTGACGAGGAGATGGCCACCTGGCTCGACTGCGACCGGAAGGTACTCCTTGAGGAGGTGTTGCGGCACTACAGGCTGACCATGAGTGGTGTGATCGCCCACGCGTTCATCGAGGCTCCCGCCAGCTCAAGCGAACGCGCACGACTTCGTGGCGGCCCGTGGCGCTACAAGAGGTACCGGCTCTTGGTCTTCCTCATCACCCAGGAAGGCGTACGCCAGCTCACCGTCAAGCTTGACTTTCTAAAGGGCACCTTCCATGACCGGCAGCGGCTCAACTACCGCTTCGAAGCGGTCGCCTCCGTATGGGTTAGCCACGCGGACAACAATGACCGTACCTTCAAGCTCACACTCGTCAATGGCGATGAGATCAGCGTTGACGTGAGCTCGGGCATGGAGGAGCTACAGCAAGGAGAGCACCCCGGCGCGGTGTCCGAGGCGTCGTTGGACGCCGCAGGCCTTCCTCACACCCTTCACGTTCTGGAAGGAATCGCAGCTGAAGGAAAGGGATGGGTCGAACAACAGGAGGTGCGTACAGGTAACCTCTCGGGAGCCCTAAGCGACCCCGATGAGTGAGATCACGTACGCGTGTGCAGTTTCCTCGCCGCACCGCAGGGTTTTAGCTATTACGCCGGAGAAGGGCAAGTGCTTCGGCCATGCCTTGCGGTAACCGATGGCCACGATTCCCGGCGTGAGCTCCGATCGCCTGCTGCGCCTTCGCCGGGAATAAGTGCTGTGCCGTTTGGTCATCGGCTAGTCGAGGTGGCATTTCCAGCTATCGAGCGGTGAGTTCTGTCAAGTCGACTGCGTTTACCAGGGCCTGCAATTCTGGTTCGGCGCGTAGATCGAGCGGGAACGGCTCTTTTGCTGCTCCTTTCTGGTTGAACAGCAGGTTGCTGGCTGTGTCGTTGACCACGGTGGCCGCGTTGGCTGAGTCCCATTGGATGCCGTGGAACGCCCGTCGATCGAACCGCCCGGCGAGCATGCAGTCCACCTGAACCCTGCCGTAAGCGTCGACTCGATTCGTGCGCAGGACGACCGTACGCGCGGCGCTGAGGCCAGGGGCAACGGCGAACGCCTCGCGGAGGGTGACTAGGAGGTAGCCGCACAACGTCAATGCGTAGTAGCTCGCGCGGTCAGTCTTGGTGAGTTTCTTGAGGGAGATGTTGCCCGCGGGAGTACGGGTTGGGAACCGTTCGGGTACGAAGTCTGGACCTGGTGCCAGGATCACAAGTGACACTTCGGACCCATTCAGGGCCACGGGTACAGCAGGTGCCTCATTGTCCTCGAAGGCCTCCGCCAGGACCGGCAGAACCATCTCCGGATCGTTCCCGCACAGGCGGTGCCATTGCTGGTTGAGTTCCCACTGGTACCTGTCGCGCTCGTCATTGGCCTGGATCCACCAACGCTGCATGTCGGCCTCAGCGGCCTGTCGCGCTCGCTGCCTGGCCTCGGTGCGCGCCTTGCGCTGGAACACGCCGATGCCCGCCAGCGCCTCCTGTTCGCGAGGGGCAAGGAATGCCCCGAGAGTCGGCTGTGGGACCGCTGGAGCGACTGGCGGTTGTGCGGGCGGAAACTCGGCTCGGTGCAGGTTGAGGATCTGCGAAAAGGCGTCTGCCAGCCTCTCCGCCTCGGCGGCCTTTTCCGCCTGGGCAGCGGCGCGTTGAGCTTGAGCGATCTGTCGTTGCAGGCTGCCGGCTGTGGCGCGGCGTCCGGTCGAAGACCGGCGCCGTCCGCCGCCCAGGCTCGTGTAGAAGCCGACGGGCCCTACCGAGGAGGACAATCCGGTACGACCAGCGCCCACGTGCATGCGCGCGAAGCTAGGTCCAATTCCGGCTCTCAGCCCGCGGCTGCTGACCCTGAGCCGCACTCCTGGCATGAGTTTGAACGAGAAGCCCACTGCCGTTTCCTTCGCATCGTGCCTGTTGGCAGGCATCTCAGTAGTTACACGGCTTTCTTCGGAAGGATGCGCGAACGTGTTACTGATGCCGTGCGTCGCTCACGGGGCTCCCCGGCGATGTCCATGGACCGGCGCCTGCCTTGCCGACTCCTCCGGCGATGGCTACGGCGACGTCAGTAGAGCGAAGGTAGCGTTCGTGCGATCGCATCATTGAAGCGATCCAGCAGTGGTTCGAGGCGCTTGCTGTGCTGTTCCGCCTCATCGAGACTCTTGGCCCAGATTGAGTCCCCGGCTGCTTCCTGAAGCTCCATGGCCAGCGACCGGATCTCTTCATTGAAGACCCGAGCCCGGGATGACTTCAGTAGCAGCAAGGCCGTGGACCATCCGACGGCTGTTGGCGTCTCCCAGTGCCGAGCAGGCCACTGCCCCATCTCTTTCGCGATGGCGATGGCCCTGTCGAGCTCCTCGTACGCGGCTTTGATCAGGTCGGCTACTGCGGTCTGAAGGGTGAGGATGCTGTCCCGCTGGAAGGTGTCGCGTGCCAGCCGGAGGTCGCGCTCGTACTGTCGATCGCTTTGCGCTGCCTCGCGCTTGCCCTTCTGGCGTTCCGCGTAGATTGTCACGATTGCCGTGATGATGGAGCCCACCAGGACTCCTATTAAGCCAGCAAGGGCCTCGCTCATGTTGGCTCTCTTCTCTCAAGCGTAATCAACGGGGGCTTCGGCAGGCTGACGGCAAAGCCGGCATGTTCGCCGGTCGATCACGATGAAGTCCAGCAGCTGCACTTCTCGGAGAATCTAGACGTACGCGTTGCGATGCTTGCAAGTCCGGCACGATCAGGTTCTCGTGAGTACTGATCGCAGGATGGCCATTGCATCGATGATGCTGGTGATCACACGGTCAGCATGACGTTCTTGGCCCGGTCAGGTTCCCTGTGCGAGGTAGGCATACGCCTCCGATCAAGAGTTCATCAACCGGCTTGGCCGGCGTGTAGCGTTCGCGGACGCTGGCGAAAAGGTGAGCTCTGTGGCCGTCGCAGCAACGCCGCATCGAGGTCGATGAGCGTTCTGTCGAGGTCGAAGAGGATGGAGAGCTGCACGGCTTCACCCTAAAGACGATCATCGCTGCTGCGACAGTGCCTCAACGAATCTCTAACTGACCTCGGGTAACACCGCCAAGATCATCCCGTGTATATCCCGTGATCATGGTCCGATGGCTGCATACGGATGCCCTCGGCCGCCTCCGGTGGGCTCGGCAAGCAAAAGACCGGCGATCGAGAAATCGCAGGTCAGGCGCCGATATGGCTGGTGGAGAAGAGTGCCCCCGGCAGGATTCGAACCTGCGGCACCCGCTTTAGGAGAGCGGTGCTCTATCCCCTGAGCTACGGAGGCGGACTCCCGTAAGCCTAGCGAAAGTCCGGCACTGTGTGGGCCATGGGGGCGGGCGACTTTGGGGGCGTGAGCATGCGTTGTGGGAGCCGGTGCTGTCTCAGCGGGTTGGTCCGGGGTTGCTGTCGTGGGGGGCCTGCTTCACTGCGAGGTCGCGGGCCTGGTGGGCGGGTGGGGTCATGGGTGGTGTGAGGGGGCGTAAAGGGATGGCGGTGATCGGGTCGGGCGGCTGCGGGGCTGGCTAACGTCGGGCGGGTGACCAGAAGGCGGCGGCAGGACGTGCATCGACGGCCCGTGGTGTTGGGGGCGGCGTTGGTGGCGCCGGTGATCTTGGCGGGTGGGTTGCTGGCCGGGGAGCTCACCGGGTACGAGCACGCCGGGATGCGGCGGGAGTTGAGGACCGTTGCTGACGGCGGTGACGTGGCGATCGAGGCGGTCCTGATGCCGGCTCCTGCGCGCGCTGAGCGGCGGTATGAGCGGGTTGTTCCGCCGCCTGCTGTTATGCGGGAGCGTGCTCGTTCTCGGGCGGAGGTCGCTCGCGCGCCTGAGGTCATGCCGGTCTCTTCTGCGCCGGAGCTGGGTGTTGTGGGGCGTTCCTCGCGTGGGGCGCGGGCGGATGCGGTTGGGGTGGACGCGATGTCGCCCGGAGGCGCTGAGCGGCGGGGTTCTGGGGAGGCGGTGGATGGGGTCGCCACGGCCCAGGGGGAGGAGTGTCCGGGGGAGTGGGTGGACACGTGGCTCTGGGAGGTCTGCCGGGAGCGGGAGCAGGAGCGGGCGGTGGCGGCTGAGGGGGGCGACGATGGGGCCTCCGCGGATGCGTCGTGATCAAGCATGTTCTTCCCTCGTTGGCGCCGCCCTCGTCGCTCCTGTGCCTCCGTGGCTGCGCGTCGCATCGTCCGGTTCTGCTGCTGGGTTGTGCCGTCGCGTCGTGTCCTCCGGTCTCGCGGTTCGGTTGTTCCGTGTGGCCGCACTGTTGTTCCCGCCGCTTGGTCGTGCCGCTCGGCCGCGCTGTACTGTCGCGTCGCCTCGTCGTACTGTCCGGATCGGGCTGTACGGACGCGCCGCTCCGCTGCATCGTCCGGGCGGGGCTCACTTGCGTCGGCCGGTCGCTTCACCCGTTCATGTGGGCCGGCCGGGGGGCGTCGTCCGGTCGTGTGACTGGTCGGGGCGTTCGGTCGCGTCTCCGTGTGGGGGGAGATGTGGTGGCGGCCGTGAGGCTGGGAGGGCTGGGTCAGGACTTCCCGGCAGTGGTCTTCGGATCTTTCTGCGTCTAGGTGGGGTTGGCTGGGCGTGGACCTGCTCGGGGGTGCTGAGCCCCTATCGGGTGTCTTCGGTTGACGACGGGCGAACCGCGCTGGAGGCGTGAGCGTAGTTCACGATATGGGGGCGTGATCTCGCTGGAGGGGCGTTCGGGCCGGTCCAGGCGGGGTGGGCGTACAAAGTGCGCTTTTGTGACATAGCGGGTCGCCGGAGTTCGGTCCGGGCACTCCAGGGCCTGTAGTAACGTGCGTGCCTGACCCGGGTAACGAGTTCGCAAACGGAGGAGTCGGACGTGCCATCCCCTCGATCAGCGGGTCTGATCGCGGTCGTCATGGTGATGGCTTCTCTGACCGCGACGCCTTCCGCTCAGGCCGAAGTCGCCGAGCGCGCCGGCCGTACGGAACGGGTGGAGAACAAGGACCCGGCCGATCTCACCGCGCTGCGGAAAGAGGCCGAGAAGTCGGCCAAGGAGCTTGAGGACGCCACGAAGGCTCTGGAGAAGCGCCGGGCCGACATCGCCGCGGCGGAGAAGGACCTGAAGGCCAAGCTGGACAAGCTCCAGGAGGCCGACCGGAACCTCGCGCGGATTCGCAAGCCGGTCGCGCAGATGGCGGAGTCGCTGTACCAGCAGCCCCTGGGGGGAGACGGGGTCATGCCGTTCCTGTCGGGCGACGCCAGTCCGAACACGTTGCGGGCGATGACGTACGCGATGTACATGGTCGACGTCAAGCAGCAGACGGTGGAGAAGACCGCGGTGCTGGCCAGGGAGGCGCAACGGCTGGCGGCCGAGGCGCAGGAGATCAGGGCGAACAACCTGCTGGCCGAGGCGCAGATGGCGGCCGAGGTGGACACGCTGCGGCAGCGTTCCGACAAGATCGTGAAGTCGCTGACCGCTGCGCTGGTGAAGCTGGGCATCAAGATTGACAAGGTGGGGCGGGCGGCCCTGAGTTGCAACCCGTTGCGGGCCGCTACGGCGAACTCCTTCCCGAACGGGCTGATCCCCAAGGCCATGTTGTGTCCGTTGCAGCAGAAGGGGCACAGTCTGCGGGCCGACGCCGCCATCGCGTTCGTCAGCCTGAACGAGGCGTATCGCCGGCGGTTCGGCAAGCAGATGTGCGTGACCGACGCCTACCGGAGCCTGGCGGCGCAGCAGTCGGTGTACTACCGGCGTCCCGGGTTCGCGGCGGTGCCTGGGCGTAGTAATCATGGGCTTGGCCTGGCCGTGGATCTCTGTGGTGGGGTCGAGAGGTACAAGTCGGTGGAGTTCGTGTGGATGGAGCAGAACTCCAAGAAATACGGGTGGTTCCATCCGGCCTGGGCCTACAGCAGCCCGTTCGAGCCGTGGCACTGGGAGTACGACCCCAAGATCGACTCGCTGTTGTAATCCCTCTTCCCCAGCTCTGACGCATTACCGCGTTGATCCTGTGTGGGTCCTTCGGGAGGGAAGGGGCAGTCAGTCCTCGATGAGGACGGCTGATAGTTGGGACAGCGCGGTGTTCGTGCTGGCCAGGTCGAAGGCTGCCGGGTCGAACTGTTCGGCTGAGTCGAGGCCGAGCCATTCCAACCTGTCCTCGTGCTCCTCGTGGGTGGGATCGGCGAGGATCTCCAGTAGATAGTCATAGCCCCAGATACCGCCACAGTCCTCGGGTGGGCAAGCGCGACGCCCGGTGAGGCATCGTGGGTAGGCGATACCCGGCTCGGCCGGTGTAACGGCCTCGACGAGGATGGTGTGTTCCCAGTCGTCGCCGAAGTCGTAGGTGTAGCCAATCCGGCCTTCGGGTGCGGGGAGGACCTGATGGAGCCGTTTGGCCGCAGCGCTGGCGATTCGCAGTTCGCGGTCGGCGACGCCGTAACGGCCTATCGGGGTTTCGAAGACCCACATGTGGTAGTCCTCCCAGCCGAACGCGGCTTGCAGGACGGCGTGCAGGTTTTGCAGCGTGATGGCAGAAGGAACTTCCAGCCGCCGCCAGATCGGTGGCCGTGACCCGGCCAGGGTGACCTTGATCCGGTGGATGGTGGGGGCGGCGGAAGTATGTCTGGAGGTCATGACGGCATCTTGCCGGACCGTTTCCGGAGCACGTTCACCATAGCCGGAAATGATCGAATGATCGGCTGTGGCCAGCCGATCCTGGACGCCACGACGTGCAGCTCATTCACCATGACCTGGACTGACGAACAGCGCATACCGCTGGAGCAAGTGGCTCGCTCGCGCACGAGCCGCTGCGCCGCATCCAGCGGGCTCAGCCCGACCTCAGCTGTGTACGCGCCGGCCAGATGCCGGTGCTCCAGCGATGCGATCTCAGCGTGGGGTGATGTGGTCCCTGCTTGGGAACGTGGCGTCAGCCCGGGTTGAGGTGGTCTGCAGCCGGTTTGATGGTGATGGAGAGGCGGCCGGAAGCCTGAGCTGCTGCCAGGCGGCCTGCCTGGTCGGGGGTGGTGGCCAGGACCAGTAAGGCGTCGTGGTCGTCCGTCGTCTTGGGGACGGTGATGACCATGACGTCGTCCGCCACCAGTTGGGCCGGCTGGTCTTCCCAGGCCACCAGGACGCCGATGGTCGAGCCGGGGGAGACCAGGCTTGCCACGTCGGCGTCGGCGATGCGGACCGGGGTCGCCACCGTGCCTGCCGGGAGCCGGAGCGAGTGGAGCAGGCGTGCGTCGGTGAGCGGTTCGCCACGGCGCATGGGGCCGGCCAGCACTCGGCCCACCGCCCCCGTTCTCAGAGCTCCGTCGGGTGCCGGTGTGAGGGATACGGCGCGCACGTCGCCGGGACGCAGGAGCCCAGGCCGCAGGTCGCGGGCGGCGACCAGGATGGGAGGCGATGTCTGGGGGCGCATGGCCGCGTAGCCGAGCAGGACGGCGAGGCCGGCCAGGACGGCGGCGATGAGGCGACGTCGGCTGCGCCTGCCCCATCCGCCGGATCCGCCGGATCCGCCGGTCTTGCGGCCCCAGCCGCCGGGTTTCCGGCCCGGTCCGCCGCTCCTCTGACTCCGTCCGCCTATCCTCTGGCCTGGTTTGCCGGTGTTCCAGGCCTCATCGCCGTTCCTAAGGCTCAGCTTGCCGGTTGTCTCGTCCCATTCGTCAGTCCTTCGGCCCCACGCGCCGGTCGGCCGGTCTTGTGTGTCTGCTCCCGGGGTGGATTGGCTTGGGGGCGACGGCGCGAGGGCCGGTAGGCCGGTGGTCATGGCAGTTCGAAGGGGAGTGTGAGGCCGTCCAGGGCGGAGCCGCAGGAGCACATGCGTTCGGTGGGCAGGGCTTGGACCGTGTCGGCCACCAGGGTGCGCATGCGCGCCACGTTCTGTGCGAAGAACTTCAGCACCTCCTCGTGCGTCACGCCTTCGCCCGCCTCGACCCCGGCGTCATGGTCGGTCACCAGCGACAGGGACGTGTAGCAGAGCGCCAGCTCCCTGGCCAGGATGGCCTCGGGGAAGCCGGTCATGCCGACGATCGTCCAGCCGTTGGAGGCGAACCAGCGCGACTCCGCCCGCGTCGAGAACCGGGGCCCTTCGATGACCACGAGGGTGCCGCCGTCGACCGTGTCCCAGCCGCCGGATCTGGCCGCATCGACAGCGACCACGCGGCCCGAGGGGCAGTACGGGTCGGAGAAGGAGACGTGGACCGCGCCGCCCGCGTCGTAATAGGTCTGCACCCTCCCGGACGTACGGTCGACGAGCTGGTCGGGGATGACGATCGCGCCCGGCCCGTGCTCGGCGCGCAGGGATCCCACGGCGCTGGGGGCGAGCACCTGCCGCACGCCCAGCGAGCGGAGTGCCCACAGGTTGGCTCGGTAGGGGATGCGGTGGGGCGGGAAGCGGTGGTCGCGGCCGTGCCTGGGGATGAAGGCGACGGAACGCGACCCGATCCGTCCGACGGTGACGACGTCGCTGGGCGGGCCATAAGGGGTGGCGAGCTGGATCTCCTCCGCGTCGTCCAGCAGGGAGTAGAAGCCGGAGCCGCCGATGACGCCGATGTCTGCGCGAGTGAGCATGGCGCTGAGATTAGCCGGGACCGGCGGGTGGGGAGGGTGGGTGGAACGGCGTTCTGTGGACGAAGGAGGCGGCAGAACGGAGTTCTGTGGATAAGCGCCTTAGCGTGGAGTGATCATGAGATTACGGTCAGTAGGATCGGCCCATGCGGCGAAGAGGTATCGCGATCATCATCATCGCGCTCATGCTCGGCATGCTGCTCGCGGCGCTCGATCAGACGATCGCGTCCACGGCCCTGCCGACGATCGTGAGTGATCTGGGCGGCCTGGAAGAGCTGTCCTGGGGCGTGACGGCTTATCTGCTGGCCTCGACCGTTTCCACGCCGCTGTGGGGCAAGCTGGGCGACCAGTTCGGGCGCAAGCACCTGTTCGGGCTGGAGGGCAGCGGCGCGGTCGTTCGCCAGCCCGCCAGCTCGGCGGGTCGGCGGTCGGTGATCGGTGGGCGTGATGTCGCGACCTCGAAGACGTGGAAGTTGTCGACCAGGCAGCGCTGCCGCCAGCATCGCGCAACCGCACTCGTGCAGGCCAGCAGGTCCTCGAGGCTAGGTGCGGCTGGCGTCGTCTCAGGGCGGCCCGAACTCGTAGTCCGTTCAGGGCGGCCCGAACTCGCAGTCGGTCGAATGGGCCATTACTCAGGATGGGAGGGCTGGGTTCTGGGCGGCCGTGATCGTCCTTCCATGATGGGCGCCACAAGCATCGGGCGGTCGAGCATGTCCGGTGTGAACGACACTCCAGTGACCTTCGCCGCCAGGGCGAAGCCTCTCGGCACGGCGGTGTAGTGGTTGTCCTCCCAGACGGCGTGCCACGCGGCCTCGCCCTCCGGCTTGTCCAGTCCCATGCCCAGGTCCCGCATGAAGCCGTTGAGCCGGTCAGGGGCGGAGCCGTAACGCTCGTACGGGTGCCGCAGCCGGTAGCCGGTGACGATCGTGCCATCGATCGCGTACTCGAAGCTGTGCTCGGCAGCATAGTCGTGCCTGGTGACCGCCAGCACCTCGCAGCCTCGCGACAGCTTGGTCACCACCTCGTGGTCCGTGGCCATCCAGCCGTAGGGCTCAATGGCCACGCACCACTCGCCGGCCTGGAAGACGCCCACGTAGCCGCCGCCATCACCACCATCCGTCTCATTGACGAACTCGTAGACCTTGTCGTCGAGTCCGCCGAAGTCCGACTCCTGGCCGGTGTCCTCGCCGCGGCTGAAGCGTCGCACCACCTCCGCAGGGGTGAGCCCGCGGAGGAAAGCCACGCTGAAGATCACGCCCAGTGGGCCGCCGCCTTCGTCTTCGGACACGTCGAGCCACCGGAAAGGGGCTAAGGGGTCGGTTGCCGGCATGCGGGCCATGGTGGCAGGCCGCCCCGACACTCAGTCGGATCTGGCAGCCACCGATGCATGGCGCCAACGTTCAACAGGGCCGGTTGCGGTCCCGTCGGGGTTTGCCGCCGATCGGAGCGACGGGATAGTGAGAGCCGAGGAGCCCTCATCCAGTCGCATCCTGAAGCGGCTGGGAGGAGGATGCAAAGGCTCCTTGGTGGCGCCCCTGCGGCGGCCGCCGCGCGCGCCGCCTTCGGCGCCCGCAATGCCCCTATGGCGGTCGTGAGATCGATCAGCGCGGAGCTGTCAGGTGGTCGTTTCGGGTGACGGTGAGCCGGGCGTCCACAGTGGCTGAGTATGGAGGGAAGCGGACTGTGCGGCTATATGCCGTCGAAGGGCGGCCACCTCGTCGCCGAGGGCTGCGAGATCTTCCCTGATCTCGTTCCGGAGCTGAGTGACGTCGTGGGTGATGCCGATCATCGTGGCAATGATGCCGTCAGTGATGTGCACGCCTGCTTCGAGTGCCCGCACGCGCGACATCAGGTCGAGAAGATGCGCTTCTACGTCCACGTATTCCTGCCTTTGCAGAAACGAGGAAGGGTCTCCTGTGGCGGTGAACCGGCCAGGGCCCACTATGTGAGCGCACAGTGACAGATGGTTGACCCTTGTGGCAGGCATCGCTCCTGGCCGCAGGTGTAGTTCTTTGTCCCGCAGCTGAGGTTCTTTCTCCCCCGGGACAAGATCTCGTGTGAGGCGGGGACCGCGAATAGGTCCTTGCCCTAGAAAACGGGTCAGCTGTGCCCGTGCCTGAAGGGGCGGATCTGCCAGGGCGGGCTTGAAGGAAACGGATCAGATGGGTCCGTACCGCAGAGTAGGGATCTGCGGCTGTGAAGTGCAGCGGAGATCGCCTATACCGCGATCGCACGGGCGTCCGTGCATGTGTCGGTTCGGATCGTCCCTCCCGACACTTCCGATACGGGCGCAGTGCGAGACGACGTCCTCGCCTTCCTGGCGGGACAAGCAGGAGAATCGACGTTGAGCTGGCTTGAGATGGGTGTGCGTCGGGACAGGACCGACGGCGGCTCACGTCGTCTATGCACGTCACCGGCCCAGCAGCTCATGCGTGCCTTGTTGCCGGGCTCGGACGACTTCTGCCACGAGGGCCGAATGTGAATCCGGCTCAGCGGCTTGGGGGGCGCGCTGAGCCAGTGTTCGCGTGTGTGCCGGGGGTTCCGGTTTGGGTACGGACTCCAAGCGCGGATTCGAGGACCCGCTTGTCGTCCGGGGTGGCCTGCCCTGCTGAGGCCAGCTCCTAGTGGCGGCCGTTACCGGGGTCGAACTGAATCAGTTCGTGGCGGCGGCTGCTGCGGGGGTTGAGCTGGAGGAGGACGAGGACGACGACTCGCTCTTGCTCGACTCGCTCTTGCTCGACGACGAGGAAGAAGAGGACGAGGACGACGACGAAGAGGCGGGGGAAGAGGACGACGACGAGCGGCTGTCCGTACGGTAGAAGCCCGAGCCCTTGAACACGATGCCCACCGCCGAGAACACCTTGCGCAGGTTGCCCTGGCAGGCGGGGCAGACGGTCAGCGCGTCATCGGTGAACTTCTGGACGACCTCGAGCTGCTCACCGCAGTCGTTGCAGGCGTACTGGTAGGTCGGCACGCGCTCCTCCTTCAGGCTTGCTTTGGCACTCGAGCTGTGCGACTGCTAATGGTAACCGATCCGGTCAATCGGCTATTCCAGTACCTGGGCGATCGCTCGTCGTACGAGGTCACTGCGACCTCAGTGCGACCTGGGCGGTTGGGCGGTCTCGTGCTCGCGGTCCGGCCTGGTGAATGTTCCGGTCTGTGCTGGTCGTGCCACGGGCCCCGTTACTCCAGGCCGCGTTCGCCGTACCAGCCGGCCAGTTTGCCTCGGCGGCTCACTGCCCGCAGTCGTCTCTCCACCTGGTCCCGGCAGGCCGCCGTGGTCACCACCAGGAGCTGGTCGTCGGTCCGGACGCGGGTGGTGGCCGACGGGACGAACGACTTGCCGTCGCGGACCACGAGCGTCACCTGTGCCCCCGCCGGGAGCCGGAGTTCGAAGACCTCAACGCCGTGCAGCCCGGAGCCGGGCGGGATCCGTATCTGCAGCAGGTCGGCCTGGAGCTCTTCCAGCGGCGCCGCCTCGACCTCCAGGTCGTGGGCCTCGCCCGGCGCGGCCACGCCCAGCACCCGGGCCACGAACGGCAGCGTCGGGCCCTGCAGCAGCGTGAACACGATCACGATGATGAACACCTCGTTGAAGATGTCCTTCGACCCGTACACGCCCTCCGCCCAAGGGATGGTCGCGAGCACGATCGGGATGGCGCCGCGCAGGCCCGCCCACGACAGGAACGCCTGCTCCCGCCAGCTCACCTTCGCGACCCGCGCCACCCGGGCCAGCACCGAGCTGAACAGTACGGACGCCGGGCGGGCCAGCAGCACCAGCACGGTGCCGGCGATCAGGCCGGGCACGATGGCCGACGGCATCTCGTTGGGGCTGGCCAGCAGCCCCAGCATCACGAACAGCCCGATCTGCGCCAGCCATGCCGCTCCCTCGGCGAAGCCCCTTGTCGCCGCCCGGTGCGGCAGCCGGGAGTTGCCGAGGATCAGCGCCGTCAGGTAGATCGCCAGGAAGCCGGAGCCGTGCAGCAGCACGGCACCGCCGTACGAGACGAAGGTCAGCGCCAGCACGGCGATCGGGTACAGGCCCGAGGCGGGCAGGGCCACGCGGCGCAGCGCGTACGCGCCGGCGGGCCCCACGGCGAGGCCGACGGCGGCGCCGATGACCAGCTCGACCCCGGTCTCCAGCAGGAACATGCCGATCGACGGCGTCGTGTGGGCCGTGGCGCTCAGCAGCACGACGGCGATCACGGTCGGCGCGTCGTTGAAGCCGGACTCGGCCTCCAGCACGCCCGCCAGCCGGGGCGGCAGCGGCAGCCGGCGCAGCACGGAGAAGACGGCGGCGGCGTCGGTGGGCGCCAGCACCGCGCCGAGGATGAGCGCCGTGATCGGTTCGACCCCGAGCAGCAGGTGGACGGCCAGCGCCAGCACCGCGATGCTGACGGCGACGCCGACGGTGGCGAGGATCAGCGCCAGCGGCACCGCCCGGCGCACGTGGCTCCAGGTCGTGGTCAGACCGCCCTCGGCGAGGATCACGGCCAGGGCGGTCATGCCGATCTGCTTGGCCAGGTCGGGGTTGTCGAACGGGATGCCGACCCCGGCCTCGCCCAGGACCAGTCCGAACCCCAGGAACAGCAGCAGGCTGGGCAGCCCGCTGCGGTGCGCGACCCGTACCGAGGCGATGGCGGCGATGACGATCGCCGCACCGATCAGGAGCCAGACATCAAGTGGCATCTGGCCCCCTCTCGCACGTTCGGTCACATAAGCCTAGTGAGTTCCCGAGGGCTGATCGCCCAGCGCACCCGCTGGTCATGCGGCTCGGAGGGGACGTTCTCGACGAGTTCGCCGGGGTGGAGCAGCGCGACAGTCGGGACGTTGGGGCCGACGCGGGCCAGGGCGCGGTCGTACGAGCCGCCACCGCGGCCCAGGCGTACCCCGGTGAGCCGGTCCACGGCCAGCGCCGGGACGATGACCAGCGCGGCGGTGCGGATCGCGTCGACGCCGCGGCGTGTGTCGACCGGCTCCATCACCCCGTACCGCCCCGGCGCCAGGGTGTCGGGGCCGTCGTACACCGCCCAGTCGAGGTCGTTGTCCTCCTTCAGCACCGGCAGGATCACGGTCGCGCCGTGCTTCCACAGCGCGTACACCAGCCCGTGCGTGCCCGGCTCCGTGTCCATCGACCAGTAGCAGGCGACGAGCCCGGCCATCTGCACCCACGGCTGATCGAGCAGCGTTTCGCGTACCTTGGAGGCGTTCGTCCGTAGTTGTTCGGGGGAGAGTGAGGCACGTGACGACATCACTTCCCGGCGCAGGTTCAGCTTGTCCACAGGTACCTCCACTAGGGTCTACTCATGGCTGACTTCGACCCTGTGACGAAAGCCGTCGTGCCCGCCGCGGGTCTGGGCACCCGGTTCCTTCCGGCGACCAAGGCGACACCCAAGGAGATGTTGCCCATCGTCGACAAGCCCGCCATCCAGTATGTCGTCGAGGAGGCCGCCTCCGCCGGGCTGCTCGACGTTCTCATGGTGACGGGCAAGAACAAGCGGTCGATCGAGGACCACTTCGACCGCGCGTTCGAGCTGGAGGAGGTGCTCGAAGCCAAGGGTGACGAGCACCGGTTGTCCCAGGTTCGCGAGCCCGCGTCACTTGCCACGCTGCACTATGTACGGCAGGGCGAGCCCAAGGGCCTCGGTCACGCGGTGTTGTGCGCCAAGCAGCACGTGGGCGACCACCCGTTCGCCTGCCTGCTCGGCGACGACCTGATCGACTACCGTGACGCGCTGCTCAAACGCATGATCGAGGTGCGCGACACCTACGGCGGCAGTGTGATCGCGCTGATGGAGGTGCCGAAGGAGCAGGTCTCCCTGTACGGCGTGGCGACGATCGAGGCTACCGACGAGTCCGACGTGGTACGGGTGACGGACCTGGTGGAGAAGCCTCCGGTGGACGAGGCGCCGTCCAACTGGGCGATCATCGGCCGGTACGTCATCGACCCGGCCGTGTTCGAGGTGCTGGAGAACACCCCGCCCGGCCGCGGCAACGAGATCCAGCTCACCGACGCGCTGCGCACGCTCGCCGGCCGCGGATCCGGGGAGGGCGGGCCGGTCCACGGCGTGCTGTTCCGCGGGCGCCGCTACGACACCGGCGACAAGCTGGACTATCTGCGCACCGTGGTGAAGTTCGCGGCGGACCGGGAGGACCTGGCGCCGGACTTCGTACCGTGGCTGCGCGAGTTCCTCGACGAGCTCGGCTGACCTCGGCGGGGCGGGGGATCTCGATGAGGGGGAGCGAGTGATCTCGATCGACAGTGCACAGGCGCGAACGGTCTCGGTGAAGCGGAGTGGGGGAGCTCGGTGAAGTCGGTCGACGCGCATCTGGCCGAGATCCTGGCCACCGTACGCCCGCTGGCGCCCCTGGAGCTGGAGCTCGAACGGGCGCTGGGCGCGACGCTGGCCGAGGAGGTGTCCTCGCCGGTGCCGCTGCCGCCGTTCGACAACTCGGCCATGGACGGTTACGCGGTGCGGGCCGCCGACATCGCCGAGGTGCCGGTCACGCTGCCGGTGATCGACGACGTGGCCGCCGGCTCGAACCAGTTGCGGGCGGTCGGGCCGGGGCACGCCGTACGGATCATGACGGGTGCGCCCGTGCCCGCCGGCGCCGACACCGTCGTGCCGGTGGAGTGGACCGACGGCGGCACGGTCACGGTCACGATCGAGCGCACGGCGCCTGAGGGCAACGCGATCCGCAGGGCCGGCGAGGACGTGCGGGCCGGCGACGTCGTCCTGGAACCGGGGACCGTGATCGGCCCCGCCCAGCTCGGGATCATCGCGGCGGTGGGCCGCCGGCGCGTGATGGCGCGTCCGCTGCCGCGGGTCGTCGTGCTGTCGACCGGCGCCGAGCTGGCCGAGCCGGGCACTCCGCTCCAGCCCGGCCAGATCTGGGATTCCAACAGCTTCGCCCTCACCGCCGCGGTCCGCGCCGCCGGCGCCGAGGGGTTCCGGGCGCCCACCGTGGGCGACGATCCGGGGGCGTTCATCGACCAGCTCGACGCGCAGCTCCTGCGCGCCGACGCCGTCATCACCAGCGGCGGCGTGTCCATGGGCGCGTACGAGCCGGTCAAGGAGGCGCTGTCGCCGCTCGGCACGGTCAGGTTCGAGAAGGTCGCGATGCAGCCGGGCATGCCTCAGGGGTTCGGCGTCGTGGGCGAGGACCAGGTGCCGATCTTCGCGCTGCCCGGCAATCCGGTCTCGTCGTTCGTGTCGTTCATGCTGTTCGTACGGCCGGCGTTGCGGAAGATGCGCGGCCTGGAGGCCGGGCCGCCCAAGACCGAAACCGCGTACGTCGTCGGCCCGTTGAGGTCGCCGGAGGGGCGGCGGTCGTTCCTGCGCGGTGTGCTCGACGAGGACGGCACCGTGACGCCGGTACGCGGACAGGGGTCGCACCAGCTCGCGGCGCTGGCCACGGCGAACGCGCTCATCGTGGTGCCCGAGGACGTGACGGAAGTGCCGGCGGGCACGGCCGTCGAGGTGATCCCCCTGTGAGAAGGTGACCTTTGGCGAGTGAGTTCACGCACCTGGACGAGACGGGTGCGGCACGGATGGTGGACGTGTCGGGCAAGGACGTCGGAGCGCGCGCGGCCGTCGCCACGGGACGCGTGCTGCTGTCGCCGGAGGCCGTGGCGCTGCTGCGGTCGGGCGAGGTGCCCAAGGGTGACGCCCTGGGCGTGGCGCGCATCGCCGGCATCATGGGGGCGAAGCGGACACCCGATCTCATCCCGCTCTGCCACCCGATCGCGCTGCACGGCGTGAAGGTGACGCTCGACGTCGAGGACCAGGGTGTCGCGATCACCTGCCGGGTGAAGACCGCCGACCGTACCGGCGTGGAGATGGAGGCGCTGACCGCTGTGTCGGTGGCCGCGCTCGCGCTGATCGACATGGTGAAGGCGGTGGACCCGGCCGCGGTGATCACCGACGTACGGGTGGAGGAGAAGACGGGCGGCAAGACCGGCCACTGGACGCGGCCATGACGCGCGTCCTGGTGGTGACGGTGTCGAACCGGGCCTCCGCCGGGGTGTACGAGGACCGGTCGGGGCCGCTGCTGGTGTCCCTGCTGGAGGAGGCCGGGTGCTCCGTGGACGGGCCCGTGGTGGTGCCCGACGGCGAGCCCGTGGAGACGGCGCTGCGTGACGGGGTCGAGGCCGCGTACGACGTGATCGTGACGACGGGCGGGACGGGACTGACGCCCACCGACCTCACTCCGGAGATGACCGCTCGGGTGATATCTCGGGAAATTCCCGGCATAGCCGAGGCGATCAGGCAGGCGAACCGCGACAAAGTGCCCACCTCGATTCTGTCCCGCGGCCTCGCCGGCCAGGCCGGACGTACGCTGATCGTCAATCTCCCCGGCTCCACCGGAGGCGTACGTGACGGCGTCGCCGTCCTCGCTCCCGTCCTCGGGCACGCGGTGGAACAGATCAACGGCGGCGATCACCCGCGCTCGTCCTGATCCGTGGCGGCGGCGTCCCTGATAGGGGGATGATGAGGGGGTGGATCGACTTCGTGGCTGGCCGGCGACCCTGGAAGAGGGGCCCGTAGGCCTCCGGCCGCTGCGGCTGGCCGATGTGCGCGTGTGGCGCGACACCCGGGTGCGCAACGCCGACTGGCTGCGCCCCTGGGAGCCCAGCAACCCGGAGACGCCGCTGTTCCGTACCGGTCTGGGCCCGTACGTCTCCATGGTCGGCACCCTCCGCCGCGAGGCCAGGCAAGGCCTGGCGCTACCGTGGGTGATCACGTACGGTGGCCGGTTCGCCGGACAGCTCACCGTCGGCGCCATCGTCTGGGGGTCGGCCCGCTCGGCCCAGGTGGGCTACTGGATCGACGGCGCCGTCGCCGGCCAGGGCATCACCCCGACAGCGCTGGCCATGGCCGTCGACCACTGCTTCTTCACCACCGGCCTGCACCGCCTGGAGGCCAACATCCGCCCCGAAAACCAGGCCAGCCGCAGGGTGGTTGAGAAGCTCGGATTCCGGGAAGAAGGCATTCGTCGCCGCCAGCTCCACATCGACGGAGCCTGGCGCGATCACATCTGTTACGCGTTGACCGTCGAGGACGTCCCCGGCGGCCTGCTCGTGCAGTGGCGACGCGCTCGCGAGTCGGCCTCTCACGGCGGGTCTCCGGTAGAAGAGGTTTGACGATCTCGCGACACACCGCACCGAATGCTCGTCAATCAGTGACACGCGGTCTTACGGTGCGTGACGTGAGCACATCGAAGACGCCGACGACACACGGGTGTCTTCGTCGTGCCTGGAGGTGGCCGTGAGCAGCGTCCTCCTCTATCTCGCCATCGTCGTCATGTGGTTGTGCGTGCTCGTGCCCATGTGGCTGCGCCGCGACAAGACCAACCTGGCCGAACTGGCGGAGCTCGAAGAGTACTACACCGGCGAGCACCAGTTGCCCGACCTCGAGCGCCTGGAGGCCCAGGAGGGGGGCGGCTCGAGTGGCGCCTTGGGCACCGCGTTGGGGGCCGCCTTCGTCCCGCCGCCCGGTGTGGTGGAGGGCGAGCGGGTGGACCCGCGCCAGTTCCGCGCCAAGCGCCGCGCCATCATCGTGGCCCGGCGCCGCCGGCTGCTCTTCTTCACCGCGCTGCTGGTGATCGCCTCGGTGGTGACGGCCGCGGTCAAGATGATGCCGTGGTGGGGGGTGGCGCCCTCGGTGGTCGTCGCGCTGTCGTACCTGTTGTTCCTGCGCATCGCCGTACAGGTGGACCGGGAACGGCGCACGCGCGCCGCCCAGGCCCGCGCGGAACGCACCCGCCGCCTCCGCGAGCAGCGCGAACGTGTCGCCCGCGAGACGGCTGAGCAGGAACGCGCGGAGATCATCGACCTGTCGGCGCGGCAGGAGGATGTCCTGTTCGACCAGTACGCGGAGCCGCCGAGGCGCGCGGTGGGTGACTGACTTGGGGTTTGGGGTCAGAGGGTGGCGCGAGGACCTCTGAAGGTTTGCTAATCTGGTCGAGGTTCTTGGGGATGTAGCGCAGTCCGGTAGCGCACTTCGTTCGCATCGAAGGGGTCAGGGGTTCGAATCCCCTCATCTCCACCCAGGTCAAAGGCCGCTTCCAGAGCATTGGAAGCGGCCTTTTGCGTTGCTGAGTGACTAACTGAGTGACTACAGGTCCCGGAAGATCCGGTCCATCGCTTCGGCGCCCTCCAAGAGGGCGGGGCGGAGCTGCTTGCGGTAGACGGTTTCGGTGACGCTGGTGTTGCGGTGCCCGACCAGGCGAGAGATGGCCTCGATGGGCATGCCGGAGTCGGAGAGCATCGAGACGAAGCTGTGCCGCATCTCGCGCGGCGTCCACTCTTGCGCGTTGAGGCCGGCCTTCTTGAGGACGGCTCGGAACGAGCGGCGGACGTTGTGCGAGTCGAGTTCCGTGCCGACCTTGGACGCGAAGACGAGGTCGTTGTCCTGCCATCGGTCGCCTGCCGCCTTCTTGGCCACCTCCTGTCGCTCGCGGTGGAGCTTGAGGGCTTCCGCGCAGCGTTTGGGCATGGCCAGTGTGCGGCGGGATTTGCGGGTCTTCGTGTCGCCGCCTTCCCGTACCGAGTGCCAGACCATAATGACGGGCGGCGTCTCGTCGAGGTTGACGTGTGACCAGGTGAGCGCCCGCAGTTCCTCCGTGCGTACGCCGAGCAGGAGCGACAGGACGATGTACGCGTGCAGGGCGCTGCCCTCGGATGCCTTGAGGACGGCTTCGGCCTGGTCCAGCGTGAGCGACTTGGACGGCCTGCCTTCTTTGCCTTTGGGGATCTCGCAGAGCAGGACCACATTGCGCTTCACCTTGTCGCGGGCCTGGGCGCGGGAGACCGCTCGGACGAGGATCGAGCGCAGCTCACGCAGAGTCCGTGTGCTGAGTTCCTTGGCCTTGTCGGCGAGCCAGCGGTCCACGTCGTCCGCAGTCAGGTCGACGAGTTTGCGGGCGCCCAGGGCCGGGATGATGTGCTTGCTCGCGAGGATCGTGCACTTGTCGACGGTCGCGAGGTCGCGTCCACTGAGCCCGAATTCCAGCCAGTTCTGAACGGCGTTGGCCACCGTGTAGCCGGTCGCGGTGACCAACAGCCCGTCTTCGTAGTCGCGAATGATCTGCTTGAGCTTGTCCTTGGCGGCGGTCTTGGTCTTGCCGCTGGCCTTCTTGACGATGCGCTTCCCGGCCGGTGTGTAGCCGACCGTCACTGAGGCGATCCAGCGTTGCCGTGCCTCGTCCCAGTGCAGTCCGCCGTCCCCGCGGCTGCGGCGCTTGGTCATGATGCCTCCTGCTGCAACAGCGTGATGTACTCGGCGAGGGCGGTCGCGGGGATCAGACGGGAACGGCCCTGCTTGACGGACCGCAGGCGGCCGGAGCGGAGCTGTTCGTAGATGACGCTGCGGCTCATGCGGAGCTTCTGCATGGCGTCGGGGATGCGATAGAGCTGCGTGTCATCGGCCATGCTCGTCTCCTTTGCTGCTGATCGAAGCGGCGAGTGCGGACTCTCCGGTGGTGAAGCCCTGGCCGCCGTACTTCCAGCGGGCCAGGACCAGGGCGTTGGCCGGGTCGTACGGGAGGCGGTCGTGGTCGCGGGCCTGGCGGTAGTCCAGGCGGACGCGGCGTAGGGCGGTGAGCGTGGTGGAGTAGGCGCGGCTCTTGGTGGAGAAGTGGCCGCGGAAGCCGAGCATGTGGGCCCAGCGGCGGAGCCGCAGCGGGGCGAGGTCGGGATGGGTCTCGGGGTTGCCGAGGTCCCAGGCGGTCCGGATCAGGCTGGCGGCGTGGTCGGTGACGCCGTACTGGTCGAGGCGGGCGAGGTCGTGGTGCCGGACCGGGCGGTCCAGGGTGCCGGAGGTCTCGGCGGCTTTGGTGGCGTACTTGGCGACGTAGCCCGCTACGGCGGCTTCGGAGATCGTGGTGTCGTCTGCCGTGTTGGACTGGATCGGGCGGACATCGACGGCGCCCCAGCGGAGCGAGAGTGAGCCGTTGCCGTACGGGTGGGGCAGGTCGATGCGCACGCGGTGTGCGGCGGGTGGGATGGCGTCGGTGAGCAGGTCGACTGTTGCCCAGGGCGGCGGGGCGGTGATGTCGCCGTCCGGGGTGCGGCCGTCGAGGCGGACGACGGCGTGGAAGTGGACGATGCCGCGTGCCTGGTACTCGGCGACCTTGGCGAAGGACAGCCGGAGTTGGCGGCTGAACTGGACGCGGGTGAGTCCGGCCGCCGTGCCCAGGTGCCGGCGGAGGTAAATGCCGAAGCGGTGCCAGAGGACGCCTGCGTGGGCGTTCCACAGGACGTGGCCGACGTAGTCGTAGGTGTCGGGGTCGAGTGGTTGGCCGATCTGGCGGTCGTCGGCGGGGTGGCGGGTGAAGCAGGCCGGGCCGGTGCGGCGTGGGTGGCAGACGTCTGACTGGTTGTGCTTGTCGGGTCCCCGGTGGACGGGGCCGAAGCTCGGGGCGGTCAGGGTTGCCAGGAGGCGCGGGTGGCTGCTCACGGTGGCCGGGACGCCTTTGTCTCCGCCGAGCAGGCCCGCGCGGATGAGGTGGAAGGTGTCGGCGCGGTAGGTCTCGGCGCAGGCCGGGCAGCGGGAGGCGCGGCGGTTGCCGCAGCGGACGAGCAGGTGTCCGTGGGGCTCGTGGTCGGTTGTGTAGTGGTGCAGCAGTTCCCCGGTTGTCGGGTCGAGGGCGGAGACCTCGCCGACCAGGCGGACGGGGGCGGAGCAGCCGCGCAGCCGTTCCACTTGGTGGAGCCAGCGGTTCAGGTCGCGGCCGGAGCGGCGGGCCAGGTCCCGGATGACCGGGCCGACCAGGTCGCCGATGACGATGGGCTGTTCGGTCACGTGTCCTCCTTCCTGGGGCCGGGGTGGTCTGCGGTGATGGGTCGGTGGCGCATACTGGGTTGTCCTTTGCGAGTGAGCGAAGGGAGGCGCCCCGCGGAGCGGCGAGCTGGCCGGCTTGGGCCGCTCCGTGGTGGCGTCGCCGATCAGTGGCGGTTGTCGATGCCGGTGCCGTCGCAGTCGAGGCACGTGGCGGTCGTCTGGGTCGGGTTGTGGTCGTCGTTGACCACGCCGGTGCCGTTGCAGGTGGCGCAGGCGTAGTGGTGGATCACGGGCTCTCCTCCTCCGGTTCGGGGCAGGGACAGGGCGTCTCGTCGTCGGGGTCGAGGCGGTCGCACTCGGCCGGGTCGCCGTCGAGTTCGCAGCCGTAGCGGGCGCAGCAGAAGCAGAACGGGCAGCGCAGGCGGAGAATCACGGCGCGATGACCCAGGCGGAGCGGTCGCCCCCGGCGTGGCGGATGGCGGCCAGGACGAGGGACAGGTTGGTACGGTCCAGGCGGGCGATAGCCGGGCCGAGGTCGACGGGGTGACCCTCGGCGAGGCTGAGCGCGAGGCGCAGGACGGCGGCCTCCGAGTTGCAGCAGGGGAGCAGGCCGTTGATGAGGCCGCTGTGGAGGGTGTCCCAGCGGAAGACGGCGTACGAGGTGCCGCTGTAGTGCGCCGGGGCGTACTCGATGCCCATGCGGAGGAAGTCGCTGCGTCGCAGCCAGACGTCGTGCTGGATCAGCAGCTCGACCGCGGCCTCGGTGGAGTACGAGCCGCGTGCCCAGGCGCGGGCGGCCTCGATGAGACGGGGGAGATAGGGACGGGTCATCGCGAGTCCTTTCTCAGGTCGGGTTGACGGTGATCTTGCGGAGGAGGTCTGTGGCGAGGTCGCCGGAGATGCCCATGCGGGCGCGGAGCAGGTCCGCTGTGATGGGGCGACCGTGCTTGGAGCTGTGCTCGTCGGCCAGGCGCCGGGCGTAGGTGAGCAGGGCCGGGGACGGGGCCGACTGAAGTTCCAGTTCTGCGGGGGAGGACTGAGGCGGTTCGGGAGCCGGGTTGCTCTCGGGAGCGGTTGCCGGTGCAGGTGCCGGTTTGTGGGAGGCGCGGCGTTCCAGCATGGAGACCGCCACGAGGAAGGCCACGGCGGGCATTGCGGCGCACACCCAGCCCCAGGCGGACGGCTCTGCGCGGGCCAGGTTCGCGGCCAGGGTGAGCACGATGCCGCCGGTCAGGACGAGTGCCGGCCACGAGACCATCCCGCGGCGAGGGCGTCCGGTGCGCCGGTCGCGCTGGCGTTCCCGGGCGGCCATGACGCATATCAGGTCGATGCACACCGCGACCGCCCAGGACTGCCAGCCGCGTTGACCGTGCTCGGCGGCCAGCTCGGCGATGTGCGTGAACGAGCCCACGGCGGCGATCACGGCCAGGACCACGACGGGCGCGGAGTCCAGCAGCGTGGCGCGGACGCGGCCGGGCCGGGTCTCGGTCATGGTGCGGGTCTCCTTCCGGTTTCAGGCATGGATCGGGTAGGGACGTGGCCGGATTGGGCTCGGGCCGGGGCCGTATGGGTGCCGGGTCAGGCGGGTGCCGACTCGGGGAGCAGGGTGTTCAGCTCTTCGTCGCTGATCGGTTCGACCGTGGTGGTGATCTCCGCCCAGGTCGGCGTCAGGTCCGCGTACGTCTCGGCGGCGCGTTCGGCCTCTTCCTCGGTGACGTACACCGACCGGGCGCGGTACCAGCGGCCGTCCTCGCCGATCACGATGGCCGTGCCGGGCATGTTCGCGGGGATCTGCCGGGAGGCGACGAGAGCGGCCGGGTCGGCGTCGCCGAGGGTCATGTTCGCGGTCTCGGGGTCGTTCACCCGGTGGCAGACGCGGCCGGAGAGCTGAGACCGGAGTGCCGTGACGCCGGGACCGAGGTCGGAGCCGACCTGCTGTCCGCAGACGAACAGGTAGACCCCGAAGGCCCGGCCGAGCTGGGCGAGCCTGAGGAGCTGCGTCGCGGTCTGTGCGATCTCGTCCTTCTCGCCCTTGTGGGCCATCAGGAAGAGTTCGGCGACCTCGTCGACCAGGACCACGACCGGGATGGGGCGCAGAGACTCCGGCAGCTTCCAGATGTTGCGGACTGTGTGAGTCCGGCAGAGCGCCATGCGCCGCTTGACCTCGGTCATCAGGTCATTGAGCAGACCGCCGCACTCGGCGCGTTCGGTGGCGAGCGCGGTGAGGCGCTTGCTGTACGGGGTCAGCTCCACGCCGCCCTTGAGGTCGAAGCCGACCAGTGCCACGGGTTGCGAGGCCAGCCCCGTGATCAGGGCGTTGACGAGCGTGGACTTTCCAGACTGCGTCGCACCCGTGTTCAGCCAGTGCGGCACGGTGGTGAAGTCGAGCACCCACGGACTACCGGTGTCGAGGACGCCGACGCGGACGCGTAGCAGGCCCTCGGACAGGACCGGCAGCCTGACCGTGGTGAGCGGGTCGCCGGTGGTCGCCAGCAAGGTCACCCGGCCCGGCTTCCAGGAAGTCAGCCGCACCGAGTGGACGCGCCAGGCGTGGGCGAGGTTCGACAGGCGCGCGCTGTAGTCCTCGGGCGTTTGACCGTCCATGAGCCGGACGTTCAGCCGGAAGCCGAGCTTGCAGGGTCGGACGATGCCGAGACGGGGTGGCTTGTCGATCGGGACCCGCCGCAGCTTGCGCTTGTGGGACAGAGAGGCGACAGTGATCGTCGCGTTGCCGAGGACCGGCAGGCCGTCGAACGTCCAGCGCAGACGGCGGCGCTTGCGCGTCAGTCCGCAGCCGGCGGCGACGTTGCCCCAGGTGAAGTAGACGCTCAGCACTTTGAGCGGGAAGCCGAGGCCGTACCAGAACGAGACCGGGTGAAGCAGGCGCCAGGCGCACAGGGCCGAGACGATCGAGGCCACGCCGAGCACGAGCCAGACCATGTGGTCGGACATAATCGGGTCAGTCCTTTCGTGCTTGCGAGAGGAAGGCCCCGGAGCGGGCAGTAGCTGCCAGGCGATGCGCCCGCTCCAGGGGCATGAACTTCGCGGACCCGTAGTCAGGCCGCCTTGGCGTGGGCCAGGCGGATGGTCTCGGCGCGGAAGCCGAGGCCGGAGCGCCCGTTCATCTGCCAGTAGAAGGCGGCCAGGCCGACGGGGACGACCTGCACGCCCTCCGGGATCTGCGGGAACGTCTCGCTCGGGAACGTCACCACGATCACGGGGTTGCGCCGGTCGTCGTTCGGCTTGGGGAGGAGCGGGATGGTGTAGAGCTCCCGGCCCTCCGCGTCCCTCTTCACCTCGCCGGTGGCGCGGTCCACGATCTTCGGCTCGGGCTCGCCCGCGACCGTGAACGCCAGGGCAGAGGTGTCGACGGGGATGTTGCGCATGGAAACCAACTCCTTCGAGGTTGCCTAACTTGGCTAGGCATCTTGTCGATGACTTCATGTTGACCAGCATGGCTAGCCATGTCAAGCATGTTGGAAGAACTGGCCTAGGCGACCTAGGAGAACTAGACTGGTTTGCGTGATGAGTCTCGATCCTGACGACCCGCGTCCGCCGTATCAGCAGGTGGCGAACGCCCTGCGCGCGGCCATCCTGACGAAGAAGTTCGAGCCGGGGGAGAAGCTGCCCTCAGGAACCGAACTCGCCAAGCAGTACGGCGTGGCGCGGATGACCGTGCAGCAGGCCATCCGGATCCTGCGGGACGAGGGCCTGATCGTGTCGCGTCAGGGGAGCGGCGTGTTCGTGCGCGAGCGCACGGAGCGGCCGGTGGAGCTGCGGCCCCACATCGAGCACGCCTTCGAGGCGAGCAACGTGTCCATCGACTTCGCAGGCTTCTCGGGGGAGACGCTGCAAGGCATGCTCCAGGAGCCGCTGGACAAGATCCGGCTCGGACGGCTCACACCGGAGTCGATCGGGATCCGGATCCTGGTGCCGGACATGGGGCATCCGATGTCGCTGCCATGTCGGGCCGAGGACCTGGAGGACGATCCGGTGATCCGGGAACGTGCCCTTCGGATCCAGCAGCGCAGCACTCAGGCCATCGCCGATGCCGTACACGAGCTGGCGGACCTGGGGTTGGTGAAGACCGCGTCTGTGGAGGTGCGGGTTCATCAGACGACGCCGGCATTCAAGTTCTACGTGATCAACCGGGATCAGGTGTTCTTCGGGTTCTACCCGGTGGTCAAGCACACCGTGCGGATCAAGGGCGAGCCGCACGAGCTGTACGACGTGATGGGCAAGGATGCGGTCCTGTTCCACTACCAGGTGACCGAGGACGCATCCTCCATGCAGTCGCAGTACGTGACGCAGGTGCGGCAGTGGTTCGAGAGCATGTGGAACACGATCAGCCGACAGGTCGAGCTGTGAGCGATGCCCTGGTCGAGATCTTCCGGCAAACGCGCGCTGTGCTGCTCGACTTCGACGGGCCGGTGTGCAAGGTCTTCGCCGGCCTGCCGGCCCCCGTGGTGGCGGCCAGGCTCAAGCGCCTGCTCCAGGACGAGGGGGCCGAGTTGCCTCAGGACGTGGCCGAGCTAGATGACCCGCTCAGGGTGCTACAGCGTACCGCGGACTTTGTGCCCCAGATGATCGACAAGGTTGAGGCTGCACTGATGGCGAATGAGGTAGAAGCCGCGGACTCTGCCGAGATCACGCTGGGTGTGAGGGAACTACTGGCTGCGTGTGCTGAGGCTGGTCGGCCGGTGGTGATAGTCAGCAACAACTCGAAGCCCGCTATCGAGCGGCTTCTTAGCCGCGCCGGTCTTGATGGCAGCTTGGCCGGGATCGTCGGGCGCCCCATTGGTAGGCCTGCTGAGATGAAGCCCCATCCGCGATCACTGCTGAGAGCCTGCGAGATAGCTGCGGTACGGCCGGAAGAAGCCGTACTGATCGGAGACTCGGGGTTCGACATGGAGGCGGCCATCAACGCCGGCGCCCGAAGCATCGCCTACGCCAACGAGCCGGGCAAAGAGGTGGCGCTCATGCAGGCTGGGGCTAGTGCTGTTGCCAACGCCATGAACGACATTGCGACAGCGCTCAGGGCTGTATAGCGCGCTTCGCTCGGGCATGTACGAGCATTTCGCCTCAGACGTATAACAAGAATGCGCATCCCTGTTTATAGGCGCCAGCAGGGGTGCCATCTGCCGGTGCCGTGCCCGCGCACTGAAGTGGAAGAGGGACGTATGGAAAGCAAGTATTATTTCGACTTCCTACGAGACCTTCTGAGTCTCGACGAAGCGGTGCGTACGGAGGCGAGCGATCGTGTTTCGGACTTCGTGCACTTGCTCTCCAGCACTCAAGCCGGAGTGGTAGGGGACCTGATCGCCATGCTGGCCCCGCACGAGGAGTCTCGGGTGGCCCTGGAGGCGCTTCTACACGCGCTGAGCGAACTCGACGGATGCGGGAAGCTCGATGGTGTCGATCTCTCACCCCTTGGGAAAATCCCGGAATCCGTGATCCACCTGGAACACCGCGAGTACATGGAGGAATTCGCCCCACGCATCGCCAGGGCGAGCAACTGCACGGCAGAGTCACAAGATCGATGACAAGCTGAGCTGGCGGGTCTGTGTGGTTCAAACCTTCCCTACGTCATCAAGCCGCCGCCCGTTGGGCGGCGGGCGGCCGGGCGGTCCGGGCGGGCGTGCGGCCTCTCCGGGCCGGTCCCGCCCGGCCGCCCCGCCGCACAACCAGGCGTAGCGGAACGACGAGGGAGAGGTCGCCAAGCGAGACCAGCGAAGGTCCACGTATCTGCCGGCTGACCTGTCTCATCGGGCAAGTTCAAGCATGCCTCTGGCAGGGGCCTCCGGCACCGAGGTGATCATCGCGCTTGAGCTGAGGTCGGTGGATGGCTGCTGGGGGCTGATCACCTCGCACACCATCGACCCAGGCAAGCCCAGCAGCCCGGCTCCTCCGTATCAAGCTCAGCTCTGACCGTTGGCATCGAATGATCGAGGAATGGCCGGGGTGAGCGTACACGCGAAGCCGAGCTTGACACTCCGTCCCCGGCCCGCTGCCGCTCCGCGGTGGGTCGACGGCGTACGAGGTGATCAGAGGGTGGGTGTGCCGGGCATCAATGGCCGTGAAAGTCACCCTCAATCCAAGAGAAGGACGTGGCGGCATGGTCCCTCCAGAACGCGCGCCGCCACGCCCCGTCTATCGGGCGGCTCCTGAAAGCAGGTCCGTCCATAGCCTCCAGGCTTCCGTCATGGATGACGGGCGGGTCTCGTGGACCTGGTGGGCGTCGTCGAGCTGGATGGTGCGACGGATGAAGGCTTGGCCGCCGCCGGCGCACAGCTCGTACACCGTGGCACGGCAGTCGCAGGTCCAGGCGAGCGATCGTGCCCTGTGGACACGGAAACTGGAGACATCCCAATCCAGGCGCACATGGTCACGCTGTGGCATCGCCACATGCGGACTTATGCACCGGTCAAGGGCGACTGAGGACGTCTCCCGAGGAACCATGAGCGCATCTTAAGCTAGGAAAGCTATAGCGCGCTATAGCGCACTGTCCATCGCCATGGCACGCAACAGCTTCCTACGGTTCATGGGTGGTGGAGCTGAAGGCGAATCAACCGAGGTGGCGGCAGGTCCATGCGATCATCGCCGAGCGTATTCGCATGGGCGAGTACAAGGCGGGTGAGCGCATCCCGTCCCTCGTTGCGCTCATCGAAGAGTTCGGCATTGCCAATGCCACCGGGCAGAAGGTCATGCGCGCTTTGCGTGCTGACGGCTTGATTCGCACTGAGCCTGGCATGGGCAGCTTCGTGACAACCCCTGAGGAGCGCCAGGATGTCAAAGATCAGCGGGTGAAGGATGAAGAGAGTAACCGCTGTTGAGGGTGCGCTAGGTGCTGTCAGTCTCGCCTCTCTTGGTGTTGAGCGTTGTGAGTAAGAGTGGGAGCATCCAGGCAGTCTTTGGATTCGCGACCGCTCAGAGTGGCAACATGAAGGGTTGAGAGGGGCGGTATACCGTCCTTGCGGCGTTCGGATAGCTGAGATCGCGAACGAGGCCGCGTCCAAACCTGTGAGAACGCCGCGGCATCGACCACGGATAGTGCGTCCATCTACCCAGACTGGTCACTACGTCACACCTCGCCAGCACCTAGCCCGGCCGGTGCTTGCGATGCGTAACCCTCCCCTCACGAAAATGATCTTTACTTAGATCCACTACGCATGTGATGATCACTCCGTTTTGCCAATGTCTGTTCGAAAGGCTGGAGTGAACACATCACGAATAGCGTCCGGCTTATCCACCCGGACACGCCGTCGCGCTGCCCTGATCGCGGCTCTGACGCTGCCTGTCTCGCTGATGAGCGCGCCTGCGATCGCCCAGGAGCCTACGCCACCCCCCAAGTCCACTCCCGTAACCTCGCAGCCACCGGCCACCACGCCTACCAGCGAGGCGCTCGCGCAGGCCAAGAAGGACAACCGGCGCGTTGAGATCGAGTCACTGCGCTCGGAGAGCGCCACCTACTACGCCAACCCGGACGGCAAGACGGTCCGGATGGAGCTCCACACCCAGCCTATCCGTGTCAAGAACGCCGACGGCAAAGGTTTTACGCCGATCGACACCACCCTCGTTGAGGCGGACGGCGCCATAAAGCCGAAGGCTGTGAAGGGTAACCTGGTCCTTTCCGCCGGCCAGGACAAGACCCTGCTCAAGAGCCAGGCGGCTGACGCCACAGCAGAAATCAGCACGCCGTCGGCTCTACCGAAGCCGCGGCTGAAGGGCAACACTGCCACCTACCCTGATGCCTACGGCAAGGGGCGCGACCTGGCAGTGATCGCTAATGCGACCGGCTTCCGGCAGCAGATCATCATCGCTGAGCGTCCCACCGACCCGGTCTCCTTCCGGGTGCCGGTGGACCTGCCTAAGGGCCTGTCATTCAAGAAGAACGACGCCGGCCGCCCCATCATCGTGGGCAAGGGCGGCAAGACGCTCACCGAAGTACGGCCGACCTTGCTGCAGGACGCCAAGGCCGCCGACGCCAACGCGTCGATGGATGCGGGCAAGGTGGGCAAGACGGCCGTCGCGCTCGGTGAGGACGGAAACACCTTGGTGTTCACTCCGGACGCCGCGTTTCTGGCCGACCCGGCGGTCACCTATCCGGTGACGATGGCAGCCGCCGCGGATGACTGGTGGGAGACCGACACCAGCGAATGGCACCTCGGTGGCATGGACACCTTCGTCAACAACGCCGACTACCAGGACAGCTGGGACAACTTCACGCTGGACCGCATTCTGGTCGGCAAGTCCAACAGCGGCTCAGTGCGTTGGCGAGGCTACCTCCAGTTCCCTGACATCCCCGCCGAGTTCGCAGGCAGCAAGGTCGAGAACGCCGACCTGATTCTGTGGAACTACCTGTCCAACACCTGCGGGCAGTACGTCGGCTCTGGCATCACGGCACGGCAGATCACCTCCGACTGGGATGAGACGACGCTGCACTGGAACACCCAGCCGTCCGTCACCAATGTGGGTGCTGACAATGAGCCCGGCGCCTACAGCACTGACTGCGCCGGCTCGATGAACTACGCCTGGGACCTGATCCACTCAGTCGACGACATCGTCCAGGCATGGGTCGACGGCGACCCCAACTACGGCATCCAGCTCACCGCTGGTAGCGAATCTGACGTGACCAACTGGCGACGCTACCGATCCGAGGACGCCGGCGGCTGCACCACAGCGCCGCGGGAGGCCTGCAAGGGGCAGCTCCACCCGCCTATCCTCACGGTGGATTTTGCGCCTAAGCCGCTTCGAGGCGTTGTCATGCTTGAGCCCGGAGAGCCCATGCCGCAGACGACTGCGGAGATCGAGGCCCTCAAGGCGCGTGGCCGCTTGTCGGAAACAGAACCCTCGCTTCCGGCGCTCTCGGACGAAGCCTTCCAGGCCAAGTTCGCCAACCCTGTAGACCACAACGTCGCCGACTCCGACGATCTCATTCAGGCGCCACTTCCCGCCCCCGTAGATGGAGTCAAGGCGCGATGGTCCTTCGCAGAAGGAGAAGGCTCAACAACCGCTGACTCGTCCGGTAATGGCTACCAAGCCACGATCAACGAGGGCACGAGGTGGACTCCTGGGATAGCCGACTCCGCGCTGACCAACGTTGGCGTAACCTCAACCACTGCGGAGAACGACGAGACGCGGAACCCTCCATCAGCACACGCAATCGCGCTGCAGCAAGCGAAAGCGCGGGCCACGCGGGTCGAGGTCGCGAACGAAACTACCGCGACGAGCATCACATATGCCCAGCCCGACGGGAAGACGTTCAGGACTGAGATCACGGCTGGTCCCGTGCGGACCAAGCGGGGCAGCACATGGGTGCCGATCGACACCCAGTTGGTCGAGCAGGCCGGAAAGCTTCGCCCCAAGGCGCTTGCCGAGGGCGCCATGGTCGAGCTCTCGGCTGGTGGTACGGACCCATTCGTCAAGATGACCACAGACGGAAAGTCTTACGCGCTGCGTTGGCCGACGCCGCTTCCGAAGCCGACCGTCAAGGGCAGTGTGGCTACGTACACCGATGCCGCAGGCGCCGGAGCCGACCTCGTGGTGACAGTGCTGCCAACCGGGTTTCGGCACGATGTGGTGCTGCGGCATCGGCCCTCCAAGCCGCTAGAACTGCGCATCGGTGTAGAAGACGACGGCCTGACCCTGACCGAGGGTGAGGGTGGACGACTGCTGCTGAAGGACAAGAACAAGAAGCTGGTCGCCTCGGCGCCACAGCCGCTGATGTGGCCTGGCAGCGCCAAGGGTCTGCTCTCGCTCCCCAAGAGCACCAAGGTCGACACAGACGTCGTGAAAAGGGGCGGCCGTACCGAGCTAGTGCTCAAGCCCAACCCCACAGTTCTCGCCGACCCGGCCACCGTCTATCCCGTCCGGGTGGATCCGGCGATCACGTTGCCACTCACTGCGGATGTGGAGGTGACCAACGACAGCACGGAAGATGTGCCTGCCTACCCCTCCGCTACGAACCTGATGGCAGGCACCATATCTGGAGGTGTCAAGTCTCGGGCGCACCTGAAGTTCGACACCACGGAGCTGGTGGGGCGCACGGTGACCGACGCTAAGCTCTCGATGAATACCCTGGATGCACCTGCCTGCGGTACTGCAGTTGGCGCCGGCATCCAGGTGCGCCGCCTTACCGGAGCATGGGACCCGAACAACCTCTACTGGGCCAACATGCCCCCATCCACCACCGAGGACGCCTCGACAAACACCAAGGGCGTCAACCAGAACTGTGCCACGTGGCCTGATGCCATGGAGTGGAATGTCACCGGCATTGCCCAGGATTGGGCCGCCGGGGCCTCCAACCACGGCCTGGTGCTGCAGTCCCCGTCCGAGACCAACGTCGACAACTACCGGGTATTCACCTCCTCGGACGACTCCGATTTCAACATCCCACCGAAGCTGATTGTCACTAGCAGCGGTCCCTCCTCTTCCCCAACGGTCAGCGCTCTGACTATCACCCCGGCCAAGACGGTTGACGGCACCACGGTGACCAGCTCGCTCACTCCGCGACTGGCCGCCACTGTCACCGATGCGATCGGTGGTAACCTCACCGGCGAGTTCGAGGTCGAGCACGATCCGACCGCCACCGGGCAGGGCACCGGACAGATCTGGACCGGAAGCTCCGCGGCTGTCGCCTCCGGCGGCCAGGCCACATTGACCATCCCCACCGGAAAACTTACCAACGGGTGGAAGATCCGCTGGCGGGCTCGAGCCGCCAACCCCGTCGCCGGCACCACTTCGGGGTGGTCGAGTTGGCAGCTCGTCACTGTCACCGTCACCGCGTCGGCGCCGAGCGTGAGCGAACTGGTCATCACGCCCTCGCGAGTTGTGGACAGCGTGACGATCACGAGTGTGCTCACACCCATGCTGAAGGCCACGGTCACCAACCCAGACGGAAACCCGTCCAGGGCAGAGTTCGAGGTCGAGCATGACCCCGCCGCCACCGGGCAGGGCACCGGACAGATCTGGGCTGGTGCTGTGGACAATATCGCCTCTGGAACGCAAGCTGGCATACAAATCCCTGGCGGCCAGCTCACCGACGGATGGAAGATTCGCTGGCGAGCCCGCGCGGTTGCTGGAACGGCCAACTCCGGCTGGGCGGAGTGGCAGTCGGTCACTGTGGCCGTCGCCCAACCCGGTGAGAAGCCGCTCGCCACGACTGCTGGACCGGTGATTCGCACAGACCAGAGCTTCACCGTGGGCGCCTGGGTCAAGTGGAACGACAATCTGGGCAACTACACGATTCTTGAGCAGAAGGGGGAACATAATTCTCCCTTCCGATTGGGCAATGATCCGGAGAAAGGGCTTGTCTTCACACTCGCTAGCTCTGACTCCGCGGATGCAGTCGTGGAAGGGGTGTTGTCTGGAGATAACAGCCCGATAAATGAGTGGTTCCATGTTGCCGCGGTTTACAACGCCGCTCAACGCACTGCCGATCTGTATCTCAACGGAGACCTAATCGGATATCCCGAAGAAGACGACGAATCGGACGATATCGATCCAATCGCGACCGTTCCGATCAGTTTTCCTGGATGGAATTCCGCCGGTCCGCTCACGCTGGGCACACGTATGAACGGAGCTCTGGACGAGGTCTGGATCTACGATCGGGCATTGACGCACGACGAGATTGCTGAGCTATTCGATGGAAGCGCAATCGAAAGAATCTCAGCAAGTCGTGTAGGGACAAAGTCGGACAACGTTATGGCTGCTGATCCGATGAACTATGATCGCGTCACACCGCAGATGTGCTGGAGAAAGTTCCTGGCCCGAAACAGAGTCGGCGTAGAATATGTTCGAAACCGCTTCTCTGGCTGTACGATACATGAGCTGAGGTTCGCCGGCGATGGCGCCGATAGGGGCCGCGTGTACGTCATGCTGGTAACAAATACCACCAACGGCATAGAAGGTCGAGACCCTGGTAAGGGTGAGACCAGCCGTGATATGTATTACGACCTCTACTTCCGCGAGTTCACCTTCACCGACGACGATTTTGTCGCGGCGGATTACACGCTCGGGCTCAAGCCGGCCGATGGGCAGAGTGCCTGCAAACACATCACAACCTGGAACGGTGGGACGCAGAAAAACAAGATCACAAAGTCAGGAGAGGAGGTCAGAGTCCTCGGCCATCCGCTCGACGAGGACTACGAGAAAGTCGCCACATTCCGGATGCGTGCCGCTCCTGCGGACACCTCTGCCACGGACCGCATTTCCAATTGCAGTTTCAATCCATGGGTGTATACCGACGACGACGATCTTGCGGAGCCGATCAAATTCGATTGGCACTATGACGCGCCGCCGCAGCCCGTTACTGCCAGGTGTGACTCCGCAGGATACATCAACGTGCAGTTCCAGGGGGGCTGTGTGCTGAGTTCTGTGCCGTCCTTAATGCTGAAGATGGCTTCGGGATATGACGCTGCATACAAGCATATCTGGAAGGCCTGCTACGATAGAGCGGATACGTACCCCAAGAAAGCCAGCAAAAGCATTCCCGGCTGCTGGAACTTCTCGAGCAATACGCCTCCACACGAGAAGCAATATCTACACCGCGCTCAGTCCACAGCCACAGCTGTAGCTAATAGAGGTAGGGCCACAACGCGCTGCAAGAGTTTGTGGCCTAGCTACGGAAGAAACGGTCAAGACTGTGACGAGTACCCCTGGGCTGCTACCAAAGAAAGGACTAGGGATAGCGATAAAGAGCGCAATCTATCGGTCTGCGCAATGCGGGGCAGCGAAACGGGGCCCAATCAAATAGCGGGGAAAATCTTCACTCGCTTCCTCAATCGCGAAAGAGTTCTGCGTAGCGCTGATCCATTCTTCATGAGGTTCAATACGCAACTCACGTCGGTCGAATCAATGGATCAGGTATGCTGGAAGCCGGCCGTGGGTAAGTATACGAACGAGCCTTAACCATTGCGTACGCTGCCCGTCTCCGCCGATTCGAATTGCAGTGGAGGCGGGCAGTGGTCGTTTTAGCGAGAGGTAGCGGTATGACATTTCAGGGGAACGTAAGTCACTATGGGCAGCTCATGCGGGACGTCGAGTGGTTAGGTGAGGGCATGGCTTGGACGGTGCTCGTCCCCGAGAACGAAAAGATTTCTATCCCAGACTTGATCTCTCGACTTGAACTTCCGGGAAACTGTCTGCAGACGGGCCTGATAGTGGGGCTGCCTGATGTCGCTTATATTGATGCCCGCAACACATGTTTGGCCCTCTTTGAGGCGGAGGGGTTCTCTCATGTGGGATACGCGCCGAATATGGAGCGCCTCGCGGTCGACAACAGCGTCTGGCATGTATCCTGGAATATTACCGGCCGAAGCATGATGCGCGTGGCGCAGAATGGACACGTCCAGGCGGAAATTCTTGACCTGGACCCTAGTGCAGCCCACGGAATAGGCCTGGATATAGTTGATGATTACCTGCCTCTCCTCCGGTCGGCATCAAGGCGGAAATGGCCTGCATTGACGGCCACCGCGATGGCTATTATCGAGGATGTTACTGGTGCACGTCTGGATCAAGACTGGATCAATCAACCCCAATCGGGACTGTCCATAACTCGTCCCCCTGTCGGGCCTGAAGGTAGTGCTGACGAGTAGCATAAGTCCGTACAATTATTGGCAGATCGCGCAAGCCCGATTTCGGTGCAACGGTGAAGGTGGTTCCTGCGACACTGGCCCTGGGGTGGACGGCGCCTTCACCTTGATGGTGCCCGTTTGAGTGACGAACTGAGTGACAGCCCAGACGTACGAGCGTGGACGTCTGAGGACATCAACGGGCTGTCAAAGCAGTCAGGGCAGCGAAGGCGCTGGTGGGACGCTTGGTGAAGTGAGTTCGCATCGAAGGGGTCAGGGGTTCGAATCCCCTCATCTCCACAAGAGGTCGTTCTTGAGACGGCTGGACTGAAGTTGACGGGATCCCGTCTGATCATCGCGATCAGGCGGGATCTTGTTGTTTCGGGGGTTTCCGAATCGGGTTCCTCCTGGTTTGGGGATCGCGGAGCGGGTGTCCGGGAAGGCCCGGGTGGTGTCTGGTCGCTGGTGGAGGACTGGGTTTGCGTCGCTGGGCATGGCGATGCCGGCTCCGGGCTGGGTGCTGCGACAAGGCGATTTGAACTGCGCGTTATGGGATGGGTGGTGGCCGGCTCCGGCCTGTGAGCGGCGAGCGGTCGAGGTGCTCTGCTGGGATCTCGAAGGTCTCGGCGGATGTGTCGGGCTCGTCTGGGGGCTGGTGGGTGTGGCGCCAGGTGTCGAGGAAGAGGTCGTTAGCGAAGGTGACGAGCAGGGCAACCAGGATGGTCTGGGCGACGCGGCCGTGGGCGAGCCGGTTCTTTGGGTCACTCAGGTCGAGGTCGTGGCCATTGAGACGGCGGTTCAGTCCCTCCGTCATCGCCCTGACGGTGGAGTACGTCGCCCGCCACGAAGAGCTGAGGTAAGCCAGGTCCTGGCGGAACTTGTCGAGGTGGCCGAGGTCGCCGGGGTGCAGGGTGACGGTCTGCTGATGACCGACGACGGCATCGCAAATCTGTGCCGTCCGCTTGGCGGGTGGCCGGGGCCGGGTGGCTCGGGCTCGGGTGGTGCGCGGCGGCCAGGCGCGTGGCTTCGCCGTGCTCACTGGGCCTGTTCGTCGGGCCTGCCGCGCAGCAGCGCGACCGCGGTGGACTCGTCCAGGACGGGGACGAAATGTTGGTAGAGGGCCAGCGCGGAGGTGCTCATCCCGGCCGCGGCGGCCACCACCCCCAGATCGATGCGGGCGCTCAGCAGTTCGACGATCCAGGAGGAGCGCAGCCGGCGCACCGACAGGGCGGGCAGGCCGCCGGTCGGGGCGTGGCGGGCTGTCCAGGAGCTGAACAGGTTCTTGGCGTGCCGGGCGGTGCGCCTGGGCCGGAACACGAACCGGTCGCCCGGTTGGTGGGCGGCATGAGCCAGGACGTCCTCCCAGGCGGCGCGGCAGACGATCAACTGCTCGGTGCCGGGGGCGGCGACCACGACCGCGCCGCAGTCCAAGCGGCACAGATGCTCGGTGCGGACGGCGGCCACTTCTCCAGAGGTCAGACCGCAGCCGCAGGCGAGCGCCATCAGCATGAGCGCGTCGGTGCGAGCCTGGCCGGGCAGGTGTTCGGCCCAGCCGCGAAGGCGGCCGAGCTGGGCGGGCGAGTAGGGCGGGCTGACCGTCTCGGGGGCCGTCATCGGTGGCGGCACCTGTTCGCCGCGTTCCAGCCAGGCCGGTGGGGCGCATGTGCCGCAGCCAGCTGCGGTAGGTCTGCGCCGAGCTCGGGGCCAGGTCGGTGCAGCCGGTCAGGATGAACGCGTCGATCGTCTCGTGCCGCAGCCATACTTCCGGGTCATCGGGCAGGCCGGAGCGGTGACACCACACGGCCAGCCGGGTGGTCGCGGTGAGCAGCCGCTGCACCGGTAGGGGAGCGGTCGGCGCTGGCGGCGACCAACATCCGCACGTGCCCGGTGATCTGTTCCCATTCCGGCGTGTCCTGCTGCGGCCGATAGCCGGTGATCTTCGCCGAGGTTTCCGCGTCGAGAGTCACACCCCACCCATAGCGGCAGAACAACCTGCCGTTACGGAGGGCGACGACATCTATGAAAGGAGCCGTTTGTCATGGTCGGAGGACGCGGGCGTTCCCGCTCTCCCCGGGAGTTGGCCGACGACCCGGAGAACTGGCCCCACGCGGACCTGTCCGGCCATCCGGCCGCCGCCGTCGTCCAGGCCATCGCCGCAGCTCTGCAAGCAGTGATGGCTGAGCGAAGGCTGAGCTTCCGCCAGCTGGCCCAGATCAGTGGGGTGAACCGGCAGACCGTCAACGACGTGGCCGCCGGGCGTTGCTGGCCGGACGTGGCCACCATCGCCCAACTGGAGGCCGGCCTGGCCGTCCGGCTGTGGCCTGCTTCGCCGACCGGGACCCGCGGAAACTGACCCGTGCCAGACCCCTTCTCGCCCTGGTGAGGGCATCGTCGATCCTTCCCGCGCCTGCCCTGCCGATCGCAGGGCAGGCGAAATCCAGGCTCGACGCCTCCCCAAGAGACCCCATTCGAGTTACTCTCGGGAGTGGGCGAGGCACTGTCAGTTAGAAGCTGGAGGGTGCTCACGCAACCTCGGGTGCCGCCGAGGGCCTAATCTCGTCGGCACCCTGCTCGTCCGGCCCGGCGCCCACGACCGTCGTCGAGTGCCCGACCTGCGATGTGGCTCTTGCTCTATGCCTCGTCGTTGGCGACTCCCCCCAGCGCGTGGCCATTGATGTCTGGGGCGATGGAGAACAGGCCCGGCTCGTGCTGGGTCAGCCAGCCCAGCGCCGTCAGCCGCTTGAGCCGTGCTCGGGTGGTCTCCACCCGCCCCCGCACGTCGGGCTCGCCCAGCGCTTGAGCCACTTCCTTGGTACGCATCGTCCGCCCGGAACTCGCCATGATCACAACGACCTGCTTGTCGAGCCCGGTGACTGGTTTCGGCGCCGGCGCGGCCTTCCCCGGCGAGGCGTGCGTCGGGGCGTCAGGCGTGCCGCCAGAAGACGCTTGCTCGGGCCGGGAACGCCCGGCGAGCATCGGCGTGACTATCCTTCGGGCAGTGGCCAGGTCGCGCAGTTGCTCTTCCAGGGTCGCCACCTGCTCACGCAGCGACTCAAGTTACGCATGGACGGACTTCACGTCCGCAGCCAGCTGCTCGAGCAGCGATGCTTCGCCCAACGTCATGCCGACCTCCACGTACTGGCGCCGTGCTTAACCCGCGAGAGTTTGCGGCTGCACAGAGTCACACAGTGCCTGCACGTGAAGAGACACATCTGCAACAGGCCCTTCACAGCCGAGCACAGCTCCGCCTCCACGACTGCAGACCGCCGGAAGGCTCGACAGCGGTGCTGCACCGGCAGACCTCAGTAAGATCGCAAACTGCTTGCCGAGGATGAGCCACCGCCAGCAACACAAGGTAGAGGCTCCGGCGGCCCGTGGACCGGGAGAGAAGAGACCGTCCATCGTCAGGTAGTCATAGCCGAGCTGTCACTCTCCCGCTGCTCGGAACATTCAAGGCATAGCCTCCTAGATCGGACACGCCATATGCGCCAGCCCTACACCGTGCTCGTTTTTCCTTTCCGGACAATCGCAGGTATGCCGGAATGCGCTCTCTTTCAGAGAGCGGATGATTCCCATTGGCAGAGCGTGGCTGGCGGCGTCGAAGAAGGCGAGGATCTGGAGAGCGCGGCCCGTCGCGAGTTCGCCGAGGAGACCGGCCTGTCTGCGACTGATCGCTGTTCAAGCTCGACATGGTAAGCGGAGTAGAGAAGAGTTGTTTTGCGGCGAGCAAGCTCTGGCCCGACAGCCTCTATATCGTGCCCAAGCACTTCTTCGCCTGCGACGTCACCCGAGAAAAGGCCCAGATAGTGCTCTCCTCGGAGCATCGAGACACACAGTGGCTGCCGTATCAGGCCGCATACGAGTCGCTGCGTTACGACGACGACAAGACAGCGCTTTGGGAACTCGACCAGCGGATTCGCCGCCGAGACCTGCCAGGCGCCCCATAGCAGGCGACGTACTGCAGCAAGCGTCCACTCGTCTGCCCCCGTCGACGACGCGGCAGTACGGGAAACGATCACTACCCCTTCGGGAAGCGATCTTCTCGACCCCCATGAGGCTTTGCACATTTACTCGTACTCAGCTCTGCATGTCAGGGAGTGCGCCGACATCCACGCGACCCGCAAATGCCGATGAAAGCGCAGCTCCAATAGAGTGGGCGATTCCTCGCAGGTCCTCGACGAGCCTGCTGCCGGCAGGCGGACGACGTGGGCTTTTTAGCCTGCCTTGAAAGGCGTTGCACAGCCTTCCGGGAAGTCTAATGATGTCACTCAAGGGCCACCGGCCGATGGTGCACGCGGGGGCATAACCATTGACACCACGATGTGTCATGTTCCCCGGAAGAAGCAGGGAGTACATGATGCGACAGTCGAAGCTGCACAAAATTGTCGTGGCTCCGTGGCGTCGGAGTCGGTTTATGCATGCGCTTACCGTTTTGGGAGCGGCAACACTGTTATTAGTTACTGCGGCGGCCCCGGCATGGGCCGCGGTTCAGGAGGTGGACGGTGCTCGCGGGACGGTATATCCAGCCAAGGCCACCATTTGCGCGGGAGGGGGAATAGCCTGGGCGAGACTTTATTATACGGAGTCAGAAATTCCAGGCAAGGAAATCGGCGGATACCTCACCGTGCCGACATACCAGTGCACGACCAAATATCCGATCACCGAAAGATCCCGGTTCCGGAGTTTCCACGTCTGCAACAATCTCGGGACGTGCGGCCCGGAGGTTTACCTATAAGTTCGATGAGATCCCGCATCGCTCAACCCGTATAACTGGAGGCAAGCATGGGGAAAATAATGGGAACCCGTACGGCAGTCGTTAAGCGGTTATCGGCCGTAGCAGCCGCAACGGCCCTTGGGGCGGCGGTGCTAGCTTCCCCGGGCGTCGCCCAGGCTCAATCGTCCTACTGCTCGGTCAACGGATGGCTCAACCCGGTCATCACCAGCTGCACCACCGATGCTGTGCAGGCGCACGCGAACGGCTGGATCGATGTCCATGTCGATCCGTACTCGGGATGCAAGGCGGACTTCTACATCTGGGACGCCCGCAACCAGGAAATCATCTACCGGGCAACGGGCGTCTCCAACTTCTCCACCAGACTGTTCCGCGTGTACTCCTGGTATCACCTCAAGGCGACCTTCCGTGGCACAAAGTGCGGCGGTGAGGCCAGCCTGGACAACGAGTAGGGAAAGCAGACAGCCGTTCGTGCCGTTATCCCAGGCACCACCCAGCCCCGATGCCTTGCGGTGTCGGGGCTGTTCGCATGCCTTGCCCGAGCGAAGATGGGCCGCATGATGCGTCTACATTTCACCGCCGTCGATCTGCTCAAGATCACGTTCGCGCCCGCGCCGAACGCCCTGCTGGAGACCACGATGAGTGTGCACCGGACGCTTGTCGGGCCCACAGGTCGCGGTATCTCCCGTCCCGGTCTCCAGAAGTGGTGCCGGGAGATGGCCGGTGGCCTGGAGGACCGGGCGGGCGTGCTCTTCAATCTGATACCGCGGAAACAGGACGGCTTCGTGCCCGACTTCCTGCTCCAGCCGTCTGTCCATGACCTGGTGCCAGCCGTCGAGCTGGCCGCGCAGACGCCCACCACACGGTTGGCCGCCGACCTCAGCCCACTTCATCCCTCACAACGGACCGGCCGCTGGTACAGAGAGATTTCCACTGGCGCCGCCGCGGCACGGCGGACTCTCGCCGAAGATTTGATCGGTTACTTCAACAGCTCACTCCACTCGCTGTGGCCGCGGATCCGGGCCACGGCCGTCGCCGACCGTGCCCTCCGGGCCGAGACCCTGCTTCGGGGCGGGATCGACGCGTTACTCGCCACGCTCGGTGCCGACTGGTACTGGCGGCCGCCAATCCTGCACATGCCGACTGCCACGACATGCGACGTCCGGCTGCGCGGACGCGGCTTAATGCTGATCCCGTCGTATTTCGCGCTCAGACCCACCGTGATGTCCCGGCCGGATGACTCGACCGTACTCATCTATCCGATGTACACCGGGGGGTCGCCGACCGGCTCCGCCGACGCTCTTGGACCGCTGCTCGGCCGGACGCGAGCGGGCGTCCTCATGGCTCTTCGCGAGCCGGCTACAACCACCGCCGTCGCGGAACGGGCCGGAATCTCTCTCGCGTCGGTCAGCCAGCACACCGCAGTGCTGCGGAACGCCGGACTCATCACGACGACCCGGACGGGAAGCGCAGTTCTTCATGCACTCACCCCTCTCGGCTCGGCCCTCCTGGATGGCGAAAACTGACCGAGTTGCGCGGCGGCTGGTATGACTGCCTGACCGTGCGGGCGGACGCGTTATTCGAGCTCACGGACGCGGTGTTGTCCGCGCCGACGGTCACCTCGCTGCCATATCTGAGCCTGGAGCCGGTCTTTCGCCGCAGCTGGGGCAGTCTGTACGACGCGCTGGCCACAGGCCGGATCGATGCGGAACGGGTGGGTGAGTTGCTGATGGCCGCTGGCCCGCCCGAGTGGCCGCTGACCTTCGCGGTGGACGCCAGCACCCACCCGCAGCCACCTTGGACCAGCGAGCGGTTCGACCAAGACCACCCCGCGTGACGGTGGACATCGCCGACACCACGCGTTGAGTCAGCGATTGAAACCTGGGAAACGATCAGCCTCAGCCTGGGAAGCGATCTTCTCGACCCTGCTCGCGCTCCAGGCCAGACCTACTCGTGAACACCCCACCAGCGGCCGTTCCTGAAACGGCTGGACTGAGGTTGACGGGATCCCGTCTGAACGGACGGGATCTTGTCGTTTCGGGGATTTCCGAATCGGATACATCGTGGTTTGACGGGGTGTCGGGCGGGTGTGATCGGCTCGTTTTGGAGCCGGCGGGTGTGGTGCCACTGGTCGAGGAAGTGGTCGTTGGCGACCGTGACGAGCAATGCGAACACGTCGGGCTCGCCCAACGCTTGAGCCACTTCCTTGGCGCGCATCGTCCGCCCAGAACTCGCCATGATCCCAACGACCTGCTTGTCGACCCCGGCGACCGGTTTCGGCGCCGACGCGGCTTCCTTCGGTGAGGCGTGCGTCGGGGCGTCAGGCGTGCCGTCAGAAGGCGCTTGCTTCGGGCCGGGAACGCCGGCCAGCATCGGCGCAACTACCCTTCGGGCGGTGGCCAGGTCACTCAGTCGCTCTTCCAGGGCCGCCACCTGCTCACGCAACAACTCAAGTTGCCCGCGGACGGACTCCTCGTCTGCAGTCGGCTGCCACAGCTGTCCCTGTGCGACTGCAGACCCGCCGCGTGGCTCGACAATCCACGCACTGTGCGCTGCCTTGAGGCGATCCCTCGCTGCAGAGTCTCGGAGAGCAGTCCGCTCTGCCGTCGTAGGGGTGATAGACACAGCTCATTCGCTGGACGTGAAAGATCATCTGAAGGACCACGTGATCCCGTCAGCTGTCGCGGAATGATGGCGGCTGCCGATAAAGGAGATGGCTATGAGCAGCGTGACGGCCGATGACTACCGCTGGCTGGAGGAGTTCGATTACCGCTTCGACTCCGGCTTCTGTTTCACCTTTGCTAAGGCGCTTGATCCGGAGGACGTGCTGCGCCGCCTGCGGGCCGTGGACGACCCCGACTACATCGGCCCGGGCGGCATCGAGGTGGGCACTGCATCGGGGGATCCGTCATGATCGAATGGGTGGCTACGCAGGCATCATGCGAGACGTCGTTCGCGATATGTCGGCCGATACGGTCATCGCCACCGTCAAGCGCAACGTTAACTGGAAGGCTACGCCATCGACGGCCAGGTGCGCGCCAGGTTCGATCCCATGCATCGCCGTTACAGCCCCACCCGCCAGCCGACCCCTGGCTCAGGGCGCGATCGCTACTGCAGTGCCAGAAGACCTTCGCCTCGTGGTGGCTGTGGCTGAGTTCCTCATGGGTGAGTGAGATCCTGCGTCGCGGAGAGTCACGTCAGTTGGGGCGGCGGATTGGCCGTTGGTGTCTGGCGCTCATGGCATGGAAGACCTTCTTCGGTTCCCAGCGGGTCTCGTCGAGCATGCGCACGACACCGTAGGAGGCGATGTCGCGGTCGCGGGGCTTGTCGTAGTTGGCGAAGGAGAACCACAGCGCGGTATCCACATCTTCTTCCTCGAAGATGTCGAGGAGTTCATTGAGGTAACGGACCTGCTCGTCCTCGTCCGGGATCGCTCCTTGCGGTGGCTGCCAGGCCATGCCGCCGAGGTCGCCCGCGCCGCGGTAGGCGCACGTGCCGTACTCGGTGATAGCGACAGGCTTGCCGTGGGAGAGGGCCTCGCGGAGATGGATGCGGAAGGTGTCGGCGTTCTGCGCCGTTCGGTAGGCGTCGATGCCCACCAGGTCGAACGGGCCCCAGTCGACGGGCTCCCAGGGGCCGGATGCGTAGGTGATCCTCCCGCCGAAGTGGGCGCGGACCGTCGTCGCGGCTTGGGCAAGGAAGGTGTTGAGGCGTTCGGGGACCGGCCCGAGTGAGGTCCACCATTGGATGTCGGCGGTGGCCATGGCGTGGAGGCGGTCGAGGTAGGTGTCGCCGGGAAGGAAGCCGTGGGAGAAGGCGCTGAGCTCGCAGCCGGCGACGAGCACCACCTGGGCGCCGCCCTGTCGCAGGGCCTCGGCGCGCTGCGCGCAGTCGGCGAAGAACGGCAGGATCTGCCCCGGGGAAAGGTCAGCCGGGAACGGGGAGAACCACACCTCGAGGCCGGCATCGGCTGCATGCCGGGCTGCGATGCTCAGCCGCTCGGCGTCGCCGCCGGAGATGCGCACGGCGTCGCAGTGCAGATTGTCGGCGATCGCGGTCATCTCGTGTCGGACTTGCTCGGGATCGAAGGTCTTTCGGGTGAGCAGGTGGCCAGGGAAGGTTCCGGTGTCGTAGTTGATGCCTCGTGCGCGCAACGTCAGTGTCCTTCCGCGTGAGTGAGTCCGTGTTCCAGCAGGTCGAAGGCCAACTCCACGTCCCGGGCCAGAGCGCGGCCGGCGTCCTGGGCTGAGATGCCGCCGAGCAGACGCTGGAAGTACGTCTCCTGGAGAGTGAGCAGGGACGCCGCGATCTGGGCGGCCATGAGTGCGGCTGCCGTGGGGCTGTACTCGTCGGTCAAGACCTGCGCCAATGCCTGGCGCTGCTGGTAGAGCAAGCCGTTCGCCGCGTTCAGTAGTGCCGGGCTGTCCTGGATCACACGCGCGCGAGCGAGCAGCGCGTCAAGGCCCGCATCTGGCATCTGTCCGGCGGCGAACGCACGATAGTGCGCTCGTAGCGCGTCCAGGAAGGTCTCGTCGGCCGGGCGCCGGGCGACAATCCCGGCCAAGTCGTCGCCGCCCACACCATTCAGGGCGAGTGATTCCTTGGATGGGAAATACGCGAAGAGCGTCGCCTTGGCCACCTCGGCGGCCTCTGCGATCTCGTTGACCGTCACTGCGTCGAAACCGCGCTCGGCGAACAGCCGCAACGCCACCGCAGCGATCCGCTGCCTGGTCTGTTCCTTCTTACGCTCGCGAAGACCTGCCACACAGGTCACAATAACCATACTCGGTTCAAAAACAAACTCGGTCTGTCATTCGATCCACTGACATGATCTCTCCGCAGACTGCCACCCACAACCAGCACGAGCACCCCGGAAGCCCGTCACACCATCCCTTTGACCTGCTTCTTCAAGTTGGCGGAGGCTCAATGAAGAAATCTCTGACGAAGTGCCGCCTGACCAGTGCTGGCCTCGGACCCACTAGCCAGGTGGCCGGTTCCAGAAGCTTTTGGGGTTGACCCGGGCCTCATGCGGAGGAGGCAGCCTTGAGGAGGGTTTCAGCGGCGGCGGCGCGGGCGTGGAGAACCGAGCGGCCGGCTCGGTCACCGTCGCGCCGACAACCCTGCCGTCCCCGTGCTGCAGTTGTTCAACGAGATCTAAGCCCTCGGCCCCCGCGTAGCTTCATCTTCTCTACCGCTACATCACCCAGGGCCGTGTCGAAGCCGACCGCCTGCCCATCTCCCCGGGCCGACTTGCCCGGCTCCTGCTCACCCGGCTCGACGATCTCAAAGAGCCGCACCGGAGCCTGCTGTACGACCTCACCGCCGCCTGCCCGGAGATGATGGACCAGGCCGGACTCGTCCATGGCTTCGCCGACCTGCTGCGGACACGCGACGGCAACGCCGACTGTCTCTTGGCGTGGATCGCCACCGCCCGCGCCGCCGATCTCCCTCATCTGCATGCCTTCGTCCGCGGCCTTGACCAGGATCGCGATGCCGTCCGCGCGGCCGTCACCCTGCCGTACCACAACGGCGGGGCCGAGGGCGTTAACACAAAAGACCAAGCGCATCATGCGCCAGATGCGCGGTCCGGCCGGCTTCACGTTGCTCCGCCACCGCATCATCCTGGCCTAACCCTCTGTCGCCACCGAAAGAGAGACGGAGCCGAAGACCGTACAGTCCCCGCTCCGCGGTCCCCAAACCAGGACGAACCCAATTCGCAAACCTCTGAAACGACCAGATCCCGCCTGATCGCGATGATCAGACGGGATCCCGTCAACTTCAGTCCAGCCTCTCCAAGAACGGCCCGCAGTGCCCGGCGGCAGATTCATCTCTCAGGAGTTCGGTCGAGGTCCTCGTGCCGTGGTGAAAGCCTCGTCACCGAGGGCGGATCGTGCTGTGGCCGTGATGCTGTCGACGTCGCCGCGCTCCTCGGGGGCAGGGGCGCGCCTGCGGACTCGCGCAGGGCGGCCGCCGACGGTGACAAGGTCAAGGTCTCCACCACGCCCGAGACCGACTACCTGAAGATCGTCAACAACGCGACGGTTGGCCCGTCCACGAACGTGCTCATCGAGCGCCGGCACGGCACCCGTCGTCATCACCGGCACGGTCGCCACCCCCTACCAGGAGCGGGCCGCCGTGGACGACGCGACCGCGTACGTGTCGGCGCTGTTCCGCGAGGCGCTGACCAAGCACGGCGTGCGGGTCCTCGGCCCGTCGGTCGTGGGCGCGGCCCCGTCCGGCGCGAAGGAACTGGCCAAGCGGGAGTCGATGCCGCTGAGCGACACCTGGCTGACAACCGCCCCGACAACAGCGCGTGGCAGCCGCTCGTTCTCCGCCCGCCGCACCTCTCCGACCAGCCGCACCAACACGGTCATGCCCGGCAGCAGGATGCGTTCCTTGAGCATGTGGACCCGAGCCCGGTCGAACAGCGCCCGCGGCCCTTCCACCGAGGCCCACACCCGGGCCGCCATGTACTGACGCACCTCGCTCTCGCACGAGCCGAAGTCGCGACAACCCGGCAGTTCCTGGATTTTCCTGGCGTGCTCGTACACCGTCTGCTGCCGCTGGCCGTAGTCGGCGAAGTGCGCGGGGTCCAGCGCGAGTTGCTCGGTCACGAACGCGACCGCGCCCGGGGGTACGGCCAGCGGGTCGTCGGTCAGGAACACCCCGGGCCTGCGCACCGTGCCCCATTGCAGGGCCCAGCCGACGGCAGGGCGAGGATGGCCAGTCCTGCCCATCGGCGGGCGTCTGCCTTGGCGGGCACGCTCGCGGTGTCGTTCGATGGCATGGGTTGCGTTCCGGGGTCGTGTGCGTGCGCGGAGTGGGCGGTCTTACGTGCCGCTGTGCTTGGCCAGCAGCTCGAACAGGCTTGAGAAGCCCTGGTCGCCGTGGCCGTCGGCGATTCTGCGGTCCATCAGCTCCTTGACCTCCCGCATCCGCATGGCTTCCACGCCGACGGATCGCCGATGGCTGATCATGTCGTCCATCAGCGCGGCCTG